>CAWKZI010000036.1:0-10360 GCA_963854365.1 Gammaproteobacteria bacterium | reverse complement strand
GCAATAATGAATATATTGGGATAGCAATGTTAGCGCCCGCAAAAGCTCCCTGCCTTTTAAAGAACGTTTGACAATGAAGCTCTTATTTAACCTCAATAGGTCGGAAACAAAAGGCTTTTTTAACAGATTATCTCCAATCGCGATCTGCAATGTTTCATAACCGGCGTGATAGAGCATATAGTTTACGAAAGCAGGATCCATTGTAATATCCCGATGATTGCACATAAACAAATACGCTCGACCTTCTTTTAAATTCTCCATACCAGAGTGAGTTAGCGAGGTTGTCGTGTCCTCGATCATCTTGTCCATGTACTCAGCAATTACATCTTGCATTGCTGATACCGTGAACACGTTTTCTAGTTGTTTTTCGAGTTTTCGACGAGCAGCGCTCGAAGTGAAAGCTGGGACAAAGCGACTTAATCGTGGCGCATAGAAGCTGGCCACACTATACAAAAACTCTTCATTGGTGATTAATTTATCGAGAATCGGTCGTATTTCATCATCGTTATAAGGCCGAATTTCTTCAAATATGTCCATTTATTTATCTTTATATATCAATATTTTATATTATAATATTAAACAATAATCTTATAATTTTCTAGTGAATTTCAGGAGACTTCAATAGCTACTAGACTAGGCTTTGAACCTGCCTCACCAAACTGAAGTTGAGCGAGGTTAGCGTAAAGCGAACAACTCATCATAAGCTCTCTGTGAGAACCCTGAGCAATCAATTTGCCATGGTCCAATACGGCAATTCTGTCAACATTCATGACGGTGGCCAGCCGGTGGGCAATAATCAACGAAGTTCTATTTTCCATCAACCGTTCCAATGCCTGCTGCACTTGATACTCACTTTCAGCATCAAGAGCACTCGTAGCCTCATCAAGTAACAATATTTCCGGGTCTTTGAGAATAGCTCTCGCTATAGCCAGCCGCTGCTTTTGTCCACCCGACAGCCGAACCCCTGACTCACCCAAAAAGCTATCGTACTTGTCGGGCAATTCATCAATAAAATGACTGGCATAAGCGGCCTCAGCTGCCATCCTAACTTCTTCGTCAGATGCCTCGGGACGTCCATACCGAATATTATCCCAAACATTTCCCGTAAACATGGCTGGTTGCTGGGAGACAACTGCTATATGACTTCGTAGCTCGAGGGGGTCAAGCTCACGTATATCGATTCCGTCTAGACAGATACTACCTGCAGCAGGGTCATAGAATCTTAGAATAAGGTCAAAAAGAGTTGATTTCCCGGCTCCTGACGGGCCAACTAAAGCAACATTCTCTCCTGGCTTGACGCTCAATATAACTTCATCTAAAGCCATAATTTCGGGCCGAGATGGATAAGAATAGCTCAACCCCTTCAGCTCTAGCGCACCCTCAGGTTTTACCGAAAAGGTTTTTGCTTGGTCTGGCGCGACGATTTCATTATCAGCGTGAAGCAATTCCATTAACCGCTCCAACGCTCCAGCGGCTCTTTGAAGCTCGGTAATAACCGCACTTATCGCGCCGACAGCAGATGCTACTAAAACCGCATAAACTACAAACGCTGTCAGTTCCCCCGCGGACATTTCTCCGTTAATTACATCTTGGCCACCGACCCATATCATTAAAGCAACCGCACCGAAAGCCAAGGTCATCACTATAGTGATTAGAAAAGACCGGGTTTTGATTCTTGCTAGCGCTACCTTTAGCGCAGCCTCAACGTGGGTCGAGAACTGGCTACGATCATATGACTGATGGTTATACGCCTGCACCGTTTTAATTTGTTGAATACTTTCACCCACATAAGCACCAACATTAGCAATCTCATCTTGGCTGCTTCGAGAAAGCCGCCTGACCCGGCGACCAAAAAACATAATTGGGCCAATCACTAAGGGGATACATACCAAAACCACACTAGTAAGTCTTGGGTTTGTAATGAAAAGAAAAATCGTCCCACCAATAAGAATCAAGAAATTTCGCAGAGCTATAGACGCTGAAGAGCCGATTACTGATTGGATTAGAGTTGTATCCGTGGTGATCCGTGAGGATATCTCACCACTAAGGTTTGCTTCAAAATAACCAGGATGAAGCGAAATCACATGAGAATAGACTGCCTTCCGTATATCCGCCGTCACTCTCTCCCCTAGCCAAGAAACCCAATAAAAACGCGCAAACGTACCGATAGCTTGAAGCACAGCAATAATCATAAAACCAATAATGGCTTGATTTAGAGACGTAGTAGAACTTGCTACGAAACCTTCGTCAACAATGATCCTTACATATTGTACTAAACCCAAACTCAGACCGGCTGTAAAAACTAGCGCGATGGCGGCCCAGGTTATTTGTTTTAAGTAAGGCTTGAGGAAATGCACTGCATCGGTAAGCGGAATACTTTTAGATCGATTTTGCATGCACGCAATGTAACAGCACTCAGATGAAAAGCAATATTCCTTGATAAAACGCGGAAATATAAAAACGCGACAAACAGCCTTGAACTTGGATTCTAACGGCCCAGCAATGCCCCATTAAATCTACGCCAATCGCTTTGAGTAAGAATCCCAAGGCTAAAGGCAGGCAACATATTCCTCTAATGCTGACAGCACATCAAATTGATCGGAGGCAGCGCTTTCATCTACTCTTTTTTTTGCTTCTATCAACCCTATTTGGTACTGGTTTTGCAATAGCGGGTCCTGGATTCTCTTTTGACGATATATTTCCCAATTAGCACGTTCACCTTTATTTAGTGTTTCGGGAAAATTTCTTGCCCGATACCTAAATAACATCTCGTGTAATCGACAATCCCTGAAAGGAAGGTCTAGTCGCGCTAAATCGACTGCCGATGTCGATCGAATAGTTTGCATTAGGCTCTTATCCGTTTCTGTAAAAAAACCACCACTATAAATCATGAAGTCTGGATCAAGCTCTGAAGCAGGGTGCTCTTCTTTAAATACAGCAGTAAGCTTTGACATCAAGCCCTTACTTTCCTTCAGTGTTTGCCAATGGACTTTACAAGACTCAAGATCAATCCCAAAATCAGCAGCTCTCTCGGGTTCTAGAACAGCTGGTGAAGCAACTATTGGGCACTTGTTGATATGAATTATTTTAAGGGGGATGCGTCGCGCACCTGCCTCTAATTGCTCTTTGGTCATATAAAGGCGAGAACGTATCTCTCCAATACTTAAAGATAGCCAATCATCTGGGCTTTCTCTTAAGTCGTAAGCAATAACACCATTATTATTAGTTGGATGAGCGCACAACGGCATAACCAAAGCCAGACATCCATGCTTAGCGGGATACATCATTGATACATGTAACACTGGCTTCTGTGTCACTAAATCAATTTCCATTTGTACTTTTTTCTTATTCCTTAATTGATAAACGTAGTTATAAAGCTTAGGTTGATGTTGCTTAATCAATTTCGCCAGTTCAATGGTGGCGAAAACATCAGCCAGAGCATCGTGGGCATCTGTATGCTCTATTCGATTCGCAGCAGTGAGTTGATCGAGTTTAAAGCTATTGCTTTCATCGTCTTTTTTTGGCCAATTTATTCCACTCGGCCGAATGGCTGCGCACAGTCTAACCATATCGATTATGTCCCAACGGGAATTCCCATCCTTCCATTCCCGCTCATAAGGGTCATAAAAATTTCGATAGAGCAACTGTCGAGTTAGTTCATCATCGAACAGAATACTGTTATATCCGGCAACGCAGGTGTCAGGCTGAGAAAACTCATGATGTATTTGCCTAATAAAATCAGCTTCGATCACACCTTCGGCCTTAGCCTTTTGTGGACTAATTCCGGTGACCAAGCAAGCCATCGGCTCCGGTAGAAAGTCATCTGCTGGTTTACAAAATAAAACTAATGGCTCACCAATAACATTTAGCTCTTCATCTGTACGAACTCCGGCGAACTGCGACGCCCTATCTCGGCGCGGATTAACGCCAAATGTTTCGAAGTCATACCAGTAAATTGTTTTATCTGAAATGATGCCCACCCTAAGTCAGTCAAACTAAGCTCTTCAATAGCAGCTTTGCAACGCAAGCTTCTCAATAAATAACTCCGTGGAGCTTTGATTAACAACAACGAATAAAATCTCAACAACCACGCGCTATTTGGAGCAGTCTACCGCAACTCTACATGAGCTTCGATAGCTAATAATAATTCCTTCTATTAGCCTATTTGTAGTAGTATCCATCCTGATCTGAAACCTAGTTTTGAGTAGGCTGTAGCCGGAGAGTACATAGGGAGGCCTTGCAAGGAGTTTCATGGATTTTCGCGGCGCCCATATAATCAGCGTAAGACAGTTTGAAAGAGCTGACGTTGATAAATTATTCAGCGTTGCTGATAAGATGGAACCCTACGCTCACCGAAAAAAGATTACTAAAATTCTCGATGGCGCTATTCTCGGCAACATGTTTTTCGAGCCTAGCACTCGTACTAGGTTTAGTTTTGGCTGCGCTTTTAACCTACTAGGTGGTGATGTTCGAGAAACCACCGATGTCAAATCCTCTTCCATTTCTAAAGGCGAATCTCTCTACGATACGGCTCGTGTAATTAGCGGTTACAGCGACGTAATCGTCATGCGCCATCCTCAAGTTGGCTCGGTAGCAGAATTTGCCAAAGCCAGCCGTGTGCCAGTTATAAATGGTGGCGACGGTGCGAACGAACACCCCTCTCAGGCACTATTAGACCTCTATACAATTAAGAAAGAATTGCAATCTAATAATCGCGAAATTGATGGCATGAATATAGCCATGATTGGAGATTTAAAACATGGAAGAACCGTACATTCCTTATCTCAATTGCTGATGCAGTATAAAGACATTACGATTACCCTTATTTCGCCAAAAGAACTTTGCATGCCAAAAGATATCGTGTCGAATCTTGTAACTGCGGGCCATAATGTAACAGAAACAGAAGACATGGAATCTGGCCTCAATGACAACGACACGGTTTACCTAACCCGAATTCAAGAAGAGCGATTTACCACTAAATTGGAAGCCGATATTTATCGCGGCCGATTTAGACTCAACCAAGCGATTTATACACGCAATTGCCAGCCTAATACGGTCATTATGCATCCACTGCCCAGGGATTCTAGGGAAGATGCCAATGAGTTGGATAATGACTTGAATCAACATCCTAATTTAGCCATTTTCCGGCAAACTGATAACGGTGTGATAGTCCGTATGGCACTATTCGCGCTTATACTAGATGTAACTGATAGGATCGATGAATCAGCCGACGAAGTAAGTTGGTACACAGAAGGCAGGTTTTAGCTGAAAACTAAAACCAATATTTGTTAAGGGTGATTAGCACTTAAACAGAAATTTAATTATGAGATTTAACAATTTTAGAAAAGACTTTAAATTTAGAAAGGATTTAGTAAACATATGTTAACGCCTGCAGAATATTTGAGTATGGATGCTATTGCTCAGTCAGAATCACTTTTTAAAAAAGAATGTAACTCCGAAGAATTAATGACGGCAGCGATTACTCAAGCACAGGCTGTCAACCCAAAAATAAATGCGATTAATCTTGAATTTTATGATTCTGCTATCGAACAAGCAAAATCAATTGACGCTAAAACCATACAGTCAATGCCCAGCAAACTAGCCGGCATTCCCTTTTTAATAAAAGACCTTAGTACGGTAAAAGGTTTACCAACAACTTTTGGCAGTGAAATTTTCAAAGGCTATATCGCTGAGAAGAATTCTAATATTGTGCAGAAATATGTTGATGCTGGGCTATTAATTTTTGGCAAAACGAATACACCGGAACGTGGACTAACTCTAACCACAGAGCCCATAGCAAATGGCATAACTCGCAACCCTTGGAACACTGAATACTCAACTGGCGGATCTAGCGGCGGTGCTGCGGCGGCAGTAGCTTCGGGCATAATCCCAGCTGCCCATGCCACAGATGGTGGTGGGTCCATTCGGATCCCTGCGGCTTGCTGTGGCTTATTTGGCCTCAAACCAAGCAAGGGGCTCACTGCTATTGAAAACAAAACATCTGACAGCTGGAGTGGCATGAGCGTTGGTCACGTGGTTAGCCAGACCGTGAGGGACAGTGCTGCTTATTTGGATGTAATTAAACTAGACTCACCAAATTTATACCCCCTTCCAGATACGGGTAGTTCGTTTTTCGATTCACTGACCACAACACCAAGTAAATTAAAAATTGGTATCCAATTAGATCATCCAGCTGAGCAGACAATCGATGAGGAATGCCTAATCGCAGTTCGAACTGCGGCTGGCCTTTGTGAAGCTCTCGGTCACAACATAGAAGAAATCCAACACCCCATTAATTATCAACCGGTAATTACTGCGATGTCTAGAATGATTAATCTCCACGTCTACCAAGCCATTAGTGATCGCATCTTGGAATTAGGATTGGACCTGGAAAGCGCTCCATTAGAAGCATCCACAAAAATTATGGCAACGTTGGGGCGGGAAACAACTGCTGATGATTATTTAGCGGCAAGAGATCTTGTTCAGGATGCAGCGCGCACTATGGCTGCATTTCACCAAAAATTTGATGTCATCATTTCTCCAGTTCTAAGTAAAACACCGGCAAAAATTGGGTGGTTAAATATGAATAGCCAGGACATGCGGGAGTATTCAAAACGTTTTAAGTCCTACAGCGGTTTTACATCCCTTTACAATGGTACAGGCCAACCCAGCATGTCAGTGCCTTTGCATAGGTCAGAGGACGGCCTCCCTGTCGGAGTTATGTTCACTGCTGCATGGGGTCACGATGCGCTATTGTTGAAGTTAGCTTTGAGTCTCGAGGAGTCGGCTCCATGGCCTCGTTTTGCTGACTTAGCATAATTCGACAAATAATTAGCCTGCCTAATAGCATTTTCTCCCTAAAAAATAGACAGCAACGGTGGCGTCAGAAACATTCACTTAGAAATTTAACCAATGCTTAACCTGTCACAATTCGTTGCGATCATTAACTATAAATTCTTACGTATCCAGCATAAAATATACTATTATTATAAATTTAAATATAATAAATATAAAGACTTACATAACTATTATAAAGTGTTTTAAACAATAAAAATAACATTTGACTAAAGATATTACACTACTAAATAATTCTTATTTGATGGAGATAGAACATGAATATTCACTTTCCGGTAATCGCCAGCACAGTAGCATTTCTGATTGCTGGTAACGCCATAGCCCTGGAAAACAAAAACCCTCTTACTGAATGGGGCGTACCTGACCTGCAGGGAAATTGGAAAAATCATACCGTAATGCCCTTTGAGCGGCCTCGCGAACTAGGCACAAAGCAAGCCTATACTGAGGCAGAAGCGCAGCTATTAGAACAAGCCGCACAGCAAAGAGTCGAAGAAGATAATAAACCCCTGGACCCTAATCGCCCTGCTCCAAAATTAGAGGCTTTACCACCTGTTGGGAACTATGACTTATTTTGGACTGACCGCGGTATGTTTTTGCCAACAATAGATGGCGAATTTAGAACTTCAGCGATAATCAATCCAACAAATGGTCGTGTTCCAGAAAGAGTAGCAGGCTTTGGGGATCGCATGCGTCAACTTCGCGCAAGCACACCAGATCGAAATGATGGCCCGGAAGGCCGTGGTCTCGGCGAACGCTGCCTTATCGCTTTTGGTAACAGCTCGGGGCCAGTTATGTCACCGGTTATGTACAACAGTCATATGCAAATTGTGCAATCTCCTGGCTATGTCAACATCATTATTGAAATGGCACATGATTCTCGTATTATCAAAATCACCGACGAGCGAGCAGAAGCCTCTGGCCAACATCAGAAGTGGATGGGCGATTCAATTGGCCGCTGGGAAGGCGACACGCTTATAGTTGAAACAAAGAACTACAACCCATGGATGAGCTATCGAGGCGCACCTACAGAGAATCTTACCGTCATTGAAACTTTTCGACGTGAAGGTTCTAATAAAATAGTTTATGGATTTACAGTAGATGACCCAACGGTTTACACAGCGCAATGGTCTGGGGAATACCCCCTATCTAGAATGGACGAGCCTATTTATGAATATGCCTGCCATGAGGGCAATTACGGCATTATCGGCATACTGGCAGGTGCGCGCCGCCTAGAATCAATGGAAGCTGCCGGCGTGGAACTTGAAGTTAACCAATAGTTTATTAAATATACAGCAAGGATTAGCAAGCTTAGAAAGAAAAACAAAACAGACTATTAATCAGCTTGTTTTTTGTTCTTTCTAAGTCTTTCTGCTGTGCCTAACAGCAGTGATCTCAGCCATGATAGATATTGCGATCTCTGCCGGAGTCTTGCTCTGAATTTCGAATCCTATTGGCGCATGCAATAAATCAATTTCTGCCTGACTAAGCCCTAATTCCGGCAATCTTTCTCGCCTTGCCGCTGAAGTTCTTTCGGACCCCATGGCACCTATATAAAAAGCGGATGTTTTCAACGCCTCCATTAAGGCCATATCATCCACTCGAGGGTCATGCGCCAGGGCAATTATCCCACTGTAAGGATTATTGAATCGCTCACGAACAACATCGTCGGGCAACCTTGCCGTAGTCTCAACCCCATCTACATGCCAATTATCTAAGTAATTCTCTCGCGGGTCACACAGGGTCACGTCGTACTCTAATGCCAAGGCCATTTCGGCCACAAATTTAGCGACGTCTCCAGCTCCCAATAACAACAATCGATACATGGGACTTAGACTATGAGACATGGAGCTATCATTTATGATCACAGCCTCCTCGTTACTTTGATCTGTCGCGGATATCTGACCGCTGCGCAAGTCAACGGTACGACTTACTTGAGAATGATTTTCTAAATCACTGGCCAAACGACTAAATACCGATAGGTTATTAGCACTAGGGGCAATGTATTCCAGCAATACGTGTAGCTGACCACCACAGGGAAGCCTCAGCCGCGCCTGCTCTTCTGCGGTTACGCCGTACTTTACGATGAGTGGCTTTTCAATCTCATCATATTGAAACTTCAGGCTACCATCACGTAGCTGTTCTAGAAAATCTTCTTCAATACACCCACCCGATATTGAGCCGACCAATTCACCATCAGGTGTAGAAGCCATCATCGCGCCGATTGGACGTGGCGAGGAGCCCCAGGTTTTCAGAATAGTACAGAGCCAAACCGACTTTGAGCTCTTCAACCATTGGTTTACACGGGAGATAATTTGTTGCTGACTACTTTGCATGGAGAATTAGGGCCCTTTTTAGTATCTGACTACGCAGTCTTTCCACTTGCCGCGTATAAAAACAACGACGTCCACTATACCAGCGCGAATATCTGAAACAAACACCACACCAAATACATCGACTAGGCAAATTTAAGCCCCGGGTTAAGCGATTCTGCTTCTAGGCCAAGTAAGTATTGTTTTGTATCCAAACCACCTCCAAACCCTGTCAACTTTCCATTAGCCCCGATCACTCGGTGGCATGGAATAATCACTGGGATCGGATTTAGACCATTCGCGGCGCCCACGGCCCGCGAGGCTTTGGGTTTTCCAATATAAATTGCCAATTCGCCGTAACTCCACGTTTCACCATAGGGAATCTTCGTCAGGGCATTCCACACACTTTCTTGAAATTCTGTTCCCTTAGGCGCCAGAGGCAAATCGAATTCTTTCAGTGCACCCGCAAAATAGGAATCCAACTGAAAAGTTACGTCTCGAAATGGATTGTCATCTTCAACCCAAGTTGCTTCATGGGTTCTCTTCATTTTGCCGCTAGGAAAACCTAACAATTCGAGGTAATCGCCATCACCGGCTAATAGTAATTGACCAATAGGTGTTTTTTGATAACTATAATAAGTCGTCATGGTTTTCCCCTCAGTTGTTCGTTTCTGTAAATCAATACGTGCCATCTATTTCATTTTTTAAGCTCTACTTTATTTCTTGTTCTTTTCTGCAGCTCTTTTTTCCGAATTTGCCATTAGGGTCATCTGATAGTGCTTCCACAATAGAATTACCGTGTAGGCCCGCCACGGGCGCCACACTTCTGCTACTTTCAATAGTTGTTTTGGCCTAAGAGACTTACCCGAAGGATCAACTGCGCGCAGCAAAATTAAATCTGAATGGGGGAAAGCATTAGGATCGCTTAGGGCCCGCATCGCAATATATTGTGCTGTCCACTCACCTATTCCTTTTACTTGGCAGATTTTTCCTACAAATTCTTTAGTGTCCGCAGTACAGTCTATAGTTAACTCGCTGCCTTCAATAAGCTTGGCAATAGATTTTATCGCTGCAACACGTTGACTAACAATTCCCATATCATTCATTTTCGCTCGCGCGAGAACTGCCGGTTCCGGAAATACCCTATTGATACCATCAACTTCACAATCAAATTCAGAACCATAACGTTGGGCGAT
>CAWKZI010000035.1:0-10493 GCA_963854365.1 Gammaproteobacteria bacterium | reverse complement strand
TTTGCCCTAGGATTAGCTCGCTTACCTTCCAATGCATTTAGTAAGGCTGTTTCTTCACCGCAGATATAACGGCCGGCACTAGTATGTAAAATAATATCTAGATCAAAGCCCGTTCCAAGAATATTTTCCCCTAACAACCCGCATTCGTAAGCTTCTTTTATAGCTGTTTTTAACGCGTGCTCTGAAGCTATATATTCGCCACGGAGAAATATATAAGCCTTACTCGCTCTTATCGTATATGCGGCGATGATCATACCTTCAAGGAGAAGATGTGGATCGCCCTCCATCAGCAAGCGGTCTTTAAATGTACCCGGCTCCATTTCATCGGCGTTTACTACCAAGTATTTTTGAATTGGGGTGTTTTCCCCCTGGGGTACAAAACTCCACTTCAAGCCAGTTGGGAATCCAGCACCACCCCTTCCTTTCAAACCAGAGTCTTTAACTAGCTTTAAAACATCATCAGGGCCAAGGCCTTTCGCAATCTCCTGAATACTTTGATAGCCATCTGCAGCCTGATACGCAGCTATGTCTTTCGGCGGACGCGACATGTCGATGTTTTTTGTTAGAGGGTTATTTACCACTTTTTGCCTACTTACCTTTTAAATTTCTTAAGCTAACCGTTTTGAATATTGTAAATTTTTACTTACCGCGATATTCAGAAATGATTTGATCAATTTTTTCCGCAGTTAAATTTCGATGCAAAGAAGGCCCCACCATCATTACTGGCGCTCGATCGCAATCACCCAAGCAAGGAACAGGGATCATTGTAAATTCATCGTCCTCACTGGTTTCTCCAAAATCGATGCCCACTTCTTTCTTTATGTGTTCGCGCAAACCATCGCAGCCCATGATCCAGCAGCTAACACTATTGCAAAACAAGATGACGTTTTTGCCAACTGGATGGCGATAGACCAGATTGAAGAAAGTCGCTACACCTTCCAGGTCAGCTATAGGTATTTCTAGATACTTGGCTACAGCCAAAAGGCTTTCATCAGATACCCAGCCTTGATGCTTTTGTACAATCTTTAGCGCTTCCAGACCCACAGCTCGCTTGTCTGGATACAGTTCCATTTCATGTTCTATTTCAACGATTTCTTCCGCACTTAATTTTCTCGCACGTACCGCTGAACTGGCAATGACATTTTTGCTCATTTCGTTTAAATACTCATCGATCAACATCAGCCATTACGAAATCGATACTGGCGATAATTGCTATTAAATCGGGCACCATAAAACCGCGGCTCATAGTTGGGATCATCTGTAAGTGAGCGAAAGAAGGAGTTCGTATTCGGGTTCGATAAGAATTAGTACTCCCATCACTCACCAAATAGTAACTATTAATTCCCTTGGTGGCTTCTACCGAAACAGTAACTTCGTTTGGCGGAATAACCGGCCCCCAACTCACGCTCAGAAAGTGGTTAATTAAAGTTTCAATATCTTGCATGGTGTTTTCTTTACGAGGAGGTGTTGTGAGTGGGTGGTCTGACTTGTAGTGTCCAGACGGCATATTATCCAAACATTGCTTAATAATACGTAGGCTTTGCCGCATTTCCTCGACACGCACTGCGCAACGATCGTAACAGTCACCATTCACTGCTATCGGTACATCGAAATCAAAATTCTCGTAACCACTGTAAGGACGTTGCTTCCTAAAGTCCCACTCAAGACCTGTAGCTCGCAGACCTGCTCCTGTGACCCCCCAATCAAAAGCTGTTTGCGTATCGTAGGCACCAACACCCTGCGTCCTCCGCTTAAGAATACCGTTATTCATCACCATGCTGTCGTACTCATCCAAACGAGCTGGCATGAAATCTAGAATTTCTTTTACGCGAGTTTCCCAGCCATTTGGAAGATCTTGAGCAACACCGCCAATACGGAACCAACCAGGATGCATGCGCGCACCACAAATTGATTCAATAATATTAAAGATACGCTCACGCTCCACAAACATGTAAAAAATTGGTGACAGTTGGCCAACATCCTGCGCAAAAGTCCCGTAGAACAGTAAATGACTGCAGATTCGAAACATCTCCGAAAGCATGATACGGATAACTTTCACTCTTTCAGGCACTTCAATGCCAGCCATTTTCTCGACAGCCATCACATAAGGCAGATTATTTAACACCCCACCCAGATAATCGATTCGGTCTGTATACGGGATAAAAGTGTGCCAAGATTGGCGCTCACCCATCTTTTCAGCACCACGATGGTGGTAGCCAATATCAGGCACAGCATCAACAAGAATTTCACCATCCAACTGCAACGCTATCCGAAAAGCACCGTGCACACTTGGGTGGTTTGGGCCAAGGTTTAGGAACATAAATTCAGAATTTTCGGACTCTCGCTGCATACCCCATTCTTCAGGATTAAACTTCAGCGCTTCTTGCTCGATATCACCGGCTTCTTGATCTAGTGAAAAAGGCTCCATTTCAGTCGCTCGAGCTGGGTGCTCTTTGCGCAATGCGTGTCCTTCCCACGTAGGTGGAAGCACTATTCGATATAAATTGGGATGACCATCGAACTGAATGCCAAACATGTCCCAAGTTTCCCGCTCGTACCAATTGGCATTAGGCCAAATATCTACGATAGTGGGGAGACTCAAGCTGTTGTCCATCAACGGCACTTTGACTCGAATATCGCAATTCCCCGTAAAAGACATAAGGTGATAAACAACCGTAAACTCGCTGATCGGCTGGCCATCGCGATGGCTCCTTAAGCGCTCATCAATCGCCGTAATATCAAACAGCATCTCGAATTTAGGCTGTGTTTCACTTTTTAAACTCTTCAATAGCGGCTTAATATGCTGACGATCAACCCATAGTGTAGGAATACCGTCACAAGTTGGCTGCTCCGCAAGTATCCGGCTACCGAAATCCTGACGTAATCTAGCCATCAGCGTTTCTACTTGAGGGTCTAACTGAGTTGAATTTTGCGCAGCTTGCATTTTATCTATTACTTTAAGGTTATGGCGTATCTATTTCTTTTATTATTAAACATCATCCGGGGAACGCAGCTCTGTCGCTGCGATTCTATCAGCGTGGCGAACCTCACGTTGGACCGGATGCGCTTCCTTCTGGATAATGCCCTGATCATTTATCACCCAACTTAAGGGACGTCTTTCTCGACCAATGGATTCTTGCAACAAGATTAAACCCTGAAGTAGTGCTTCTGGGCGCGGAGGACAACCAGAAACATAAACATCTACCGGTAAGAACTTATCTACCCCTTGGACGACAGAGTAAATATCGTACATTCCGCCTGAGTTAGCACAAGAACCCATGGAAATCACCCATTTGGGCTCTAGTAATTGGTCATAAAGCAACTTCACGACCGGCGCCATCTTTCGAAATACAGTTCCTGCAATAACAATCATATCCGCCTGTCGCGGTGTGCCCCGAATAACTTCAGCACCAAATCTCGCTAAATCATGACGTGAGGTGAATGCTGTAGCCATTTCGACATAGCAACATGAAAGCCCAAAATTAAAGGGCCAAATTGAATTCTTTCGTCCCCAGGCCACCATATCTTCTAAATTGGTCATAACTACGTTACGGCGTATGAAGTCATCGAACTGGCTACCGCCCGGTTTTGGCGATGATGCCTCATCTGCAGCCTGCAATTCCCAATTCATAGTTTGAATTCCTTCTTGTTAGTCACACCGCCTGGCCCGGCAAGGTTCTTCAATTGACGTTTTTGAGTATCAGTACGCCAATCAAGGGCTCCGATTCTCCACAAATAAAACAGCGCTACAATCAATATAAAAATAAAGATGCTTATTTCGATAAATCCTAGCCAACCTGATTCCCTCACGGCTACCGCCCAGGCAAACAAGAACACCACCTCGAGATCAAAGATAATAAAAAGTATGGCTGTGAGGTAAAAATGAACAGATATACGAAACTGAGCAGAGCCAACAGAAACTATGCCGGACTCGAAAGGCAAATCTTTATCAGGCCTAGAAACTCTTTGACCTAGAAAGAAAGACAGGCCAAGCATCGTAATAACAACCGCCAGCACCGCTGCAGAATAAAAAAGAAATGGTTTTAGCCCTTCTAAAAACTCGTTTGATAATTCCAAGCTCTAAACTCCGACTACCATACTTAACAATCCCGAACGTTGCGCAACATTCTAAACCTAATCTAGTGATGCCTAATGCTAGGCCACCCCGATAATGCCGGCGCATAATTTCTTATTTACAAACAATAACGACCCCAGAAGCTAACTCTAGGGTCTCAATTTATTCGGTTTTGGGATTCGACGCCTCAACTGCAAAGAAAAACAACCAACGAATGTAACTACCAGTAGCAGTGAGCCCTTCAGCATAATCAACTACTAGATCATGCTCGTTGGCAAAAAATGCCAAGGACTGGTTGTCACTACTCATTGAGAAATTCCACTAAGCGCAAGCAGCGCAAATGCACGCCATTTTAACCAACTACCACTAGCTCGCCTCCAGCCAACAACTCGTCTAATTAATATCCGGGCTATCTTTTGACTAAGTTTTACAAGTCCAGTTTCAACGACGTATTCTTGCAACATTTACTGCCGCTTTCAGAGTCGTAGAAAAGCCCTATTATCCGCCGGTTACAGCGGATGGGAATTTACACATATCAGCTCGCGATAGCAAGTGTTTTATGGTTGAGAACCCTTACACGCACAGGTTATTTGCAGGCTTAAAGACCTAATGACATCCCCCACTGCTAGTTAGCTAAACAAGCTTTGAATTTAGTCATTTGCTCATTAGAATCAAGCTGCCAAAAATCTTGGTTTAAACCACTCAGCCCAACTCTACGGTAACCTTTATTATAGCCGAAGAATTGAAGGTTTTAGCGAGAAAATAATTCAACGAATTTACCGGAAAACTGTGGTCCATGATTCGCTAACTAAGCGCAGCAAGGTGGTAACTTACCTAAACTTATTGCGGCGCTTCAAGAAAATGATTAAATTCTGCAGTGACCGAAGCAGAGAACCCATTGCCGCCGTCGTCAAAAATGAAATAAGCTGCCAGATTCTCGCGCATTGCTAATTCAATCGACTGCTCCAACCCTAAGATCATAAATGCAGTTGCTAAAGCATCAGCTCTAGCGGCTGAACCGTCTATAACATAGGCGGCAGCCAAATCATGAGAAATTGGTTTGCCTGTGCGTGGATCAATTTCATGCGAGTAGCGAACTCCGCCATTTTCAAAATAGTTTCTATAATTTCCGGAGCCAGCGACGGCTATTGACTCACCTTTGGTATAAAATACCTCATAAACTTGGGAGTCAGTAACGAGCGGTGTTTCTATCGCAGGCACCCAACTTATTTCTCCCGGCTTGTATCCTTTTATTTTTAATTCACCACCAATTTCAAGAAAATAGTCATCTACACTCATACCATCGAAGTACGCTGCTAACTCGTCTACTGCGTACCCCTTGGCGATGCCCGATAAATCAATCGATATCTCAGAGAGCTTCACAATTTCTGAATTAGCCTTGTCGATTTCAATAAACTGGTAACCAACTCTTCTCAGCGCTTTATCCAAGGCTTTCTGCTCGGGCACAGAGTCAAAATTGCCATTTATTATTGGCCCAAAACCCCAAAGATTAACTAATGCACCAACGGTCACATCAAAGGCACCATTGGACAATTGGCCAACTTCTATAGCCAGTGAAAGCACTTCGATCATCTCGCGAGACGCAGTAAAAGGTATGTTTACTTCGTGACGATTCAATCGGGATAGCTCAGAATTCGCCGCATAGGTGGAAAATATTTGCTTATCCAACTCTTCGAGCATTTCTAAAACTTGAAGAGCTATTTCCTCCTGCGAAAGGCCATCCGGCACCTCGACCAATTGGATGTTATACGAAGTGCCCATGGTAAACCCAGACAGTTCAAATAATTTGAATTCATCATCGGTATAAAAAAATAAACCCCCGCTAAGTGCTAAAAGAAGCAAAGCGGAAAAACTATGATGGCGTAGTAAATCTTGCATAAGGATTCGCCAGAAAACCGATAGCTGACTGCTCTCTCTTAGCTGAAATAAATCATATCGATAAGCGCGCACACCTAGTGATTGAGCAAATCTCTCGACGTCGAGTCATTCTTCCAAAGGGTATTGAGACAGGTTGATCCCAGCCATTTTGTAAACCATTCGCCCTACTTGGCAACAATAACCAAATTCATTGTCATACCATAAATATAGTACGCAACTTCTACCATTAACAATGGTGGCATTAGAATCTACGATGCCAGCCTCTCGAGTGCCAACAAAATCACTGGACACAGCATCCTTTGATTCAGTGTAACTAATTTGATCTTGTAATTTCGAATGTAAAGCTATATTTCGTAGAAATTCATTGAGCTCTTCTTTGCTGGTTTCCCTTTCAAGCGTGAGATTCATGATAGCCATAGAAACATTGGGAATCGGAACTCGAATTGCGTTTCCGGTAAGCTTTCCTTTCAATTCTGGAATCGCTTTAACTACAGCTTTTGCAGCTCCAGTTTCAGTGAGCACCATATTAAGTACCGCGCTGCGGCCACGTCGACTGCCTTTGTGGTAGTTATCGATAAGATTTTGGTCATTGGTATAAGCATGAACTGTTTCAACATGCCCATTAATAATACCAAATTCATCATTTACAACTTTTAACACTGGGGCAATTGCATTCGTAGTACATGAAGCTGCGGTAACAATCTTGTCATCGCTATTCATTTGATCGTCATTAATACCGTAGACAATATTTTTGAGGTCGCCTTTTCCCGGGGCCGTTAATAGAACCTTCGCCGCCCCTTTAGATTGAAGGTGAAGCGACAGTCCAGCTTTATCTCTCCATTTACCGGTGTTATCAATAATGAGGGCATCATCAATCCCATACTTGGTGTAATCAATTTCTTCCGGGCTATTAGCATAGATAACTTTCAACACATTACCATTTGCAATCAAACAGTTATTCTCATCATCCACTCGCAGAGTGCCTTGAAAAGCACCATGCACGGAGTCTGAGGTAAATAAACTAGCTCGTTTTTGCAAATCTCCTGCCTGACCAGGCCGCACTACAATAGCTCGCAATCTCATGATATCTGGGGTACTAGTCCGCTCAACCAGCAAACGAGCCATCAATCGACCAATTCGACCAAACCCATAAAGCACCACATCTTGAGGTTTCTTTATTGGCGCTTCAGAAATACCGACTAGATAATTTAGCTTCGTCCCAACAAAAGCATCAACATCTTGTGCGTCGCCCCCCTTGCTATTTAGCTGTTCCATGAAGCTGACTGTCAGTTTTCCGAGATCAATTTGGGCATGCCAAAGATCCAGCTTAGCCAACGCTATCAATACAGGATGGGTCTCGAATTCGGACATTTCATTGCGTTCAATTTGGCGGACAAATCGATGTGACTTCATAATAAAAGTAACAGAGCGGTTATGAAGCGGACGACCATATATATAAATGCCAACATTCCTTTTGCTAAATAACCGCCCTATCACAGGAATCATTTCCTGCACTAAGGCTTCTCGTTGTTTCCAGTCACCGAAATAATCATCTATGCTTGGACGATCCACGAAACCCCCTTTTTTAAAGTGCCAAGTTTGAGAAGGACGGTATTATCTTGCGAAAGGAATCCTTGTGCAACTTAGCTGTCGATTATCATGAATGATAACCGTCATTTCTTTCAACCCGGCCATACCGAAATGCGATATAATTAGAGTTACCCAAGCCAACTAGCTGCCTCTTGCGCTCCGCTGATCCCATGTCTCAAATTTTTAATCCACCACTACCTAGTGATAATTTACAAGCAGCCCATTGGGATGATGCCGTGGGAAGCGCCCTGAGCTTGGCTATTGCGAACGCAGCTGCCAAATGCCCCGGGCCATTGCTACTTATATGTGAAGACAACGTATCTACTGATAGATTCAAACGCGAATTAAAATATTTTTGTGCGAACAACAATGATCTAGACGTATTTAGTCTTCCTGATTGGGAGACGCTACCTTATGACAATTTTTCACCGCATCAAGATATAATCTCGGATCGCCTCAGCGCACTATTTCGTTTACCTAAGCTCAAACAAGGCATATTAGTTATTTCCATGAGCAGTTTGATGCACAAGCTACCTCCTAAGAGATATATTTCTGCAAACAGTTTAGATTTGTCTATAGGACAAACTTTAGATATCGATAAATTTCGCAGCGAGCTAATAAAGACCGGTTACCTGTCTGTTGATTCGGTACTTGAGCATGGAGAATTTGCCGTTCGAGGCTCCATAATAGATATCTATCCGATGGGTAGCCAGCTTCCATATAGAATCGATTTGTTTGATAACGAAATAGAAACTTTGCGGATTTTTAACCCAGAAACCCAGCGGTCTGATCAGCAAGTTTCTGAAATTAAATTATTACCAGGAAGGGAATTTCCCCTAGACAGCGCTGGTATCACAAAATTTCGCAGTAATTTTCAAGAACAGTTCGATATCGATTTGCGCCAATGCCCGCTCTACCAAGATGTCAGCGATGGCATCAGTTCGCCCGGGTTAGAATACTATCTGTCTTTGTTTTTCGATAAACTGAGTTCACTGTTTGACTATCTCCCAGAATCAACAATTTGTTGCCAAGTTGGAGATATTTCTCTAGCTGGCAATAAATTTTGGCAAGGGATTGAAAATCGCTATGCGGATCGACTAATTGATCGTTACCGGCCCATACTGAGCCCCAAAGATATTTTTGTATCCGCAGACTCTGTAATGAATCAATTAAAGCTGCTTCCAAAAATCCAATTCAAAAAAAGCTCTAGCGCCACCAGCCTAGGCGCTCGAACGCTCCCAGATCTTAGTAATAGCATTAAACATCAGAAGCCGTTTAGCGCTGTTCAAGAATTTATAAAGCAGCAAGAGTGTCGAATATTATTTTGCGCTGAATCTGCTGGGCGCAGAGAAACAATGTTGGAATTGTTTAAGCAGATAGAGATAGTCCCGGCCCCTTTTGAACATTGGCATGATTTTTTAATTAGCGAAGCGGCTATAGGAATTTGCATCGCGCCTCTCGATGAAGGAATGTGGCTCGAAGAAGAACAATTAGCACTAATAACCGAAGCGCAGCTATTTGGAAATCGAGTAGCCCAGCGTCGACGGAGAGGGAAATCGGAAAGTAATACGGACTTTATTGTTAAAAACCTCACTGAACTTCACTTAAATGATGCAGTAGTCCATCTTGATCATGGAGTTGGTCGTTATCGAGGACTCGAGACAATAACTACCGATGGCGAAGCTACTGAATTCCTCTCTCTAGAATACGCGAATGCAGCAAAGCTATACGTTCCTGTAGCATCACTTCATCTTATAAGCCGCTACAGTGGGGCTGACCAAGATGGGGCACCGCTTAATCATTTAGGCTCCGATCAGTGGCTAAAAACAAAACGTAAGGCTGCCGAAAAGATCCATGATGTGGCCGTTGAGCTACTCGATATCTACTCACACAGGGAATCCAAAAAAGGTTTCACCTATAAATGTGATCCCATGGAATATGAGAAGTTTGCAGCTAGCTTTCCTTTTGAGGAAACCGCGGACCAATTAACTGCCATTACAGCAGTAGTTGAAGACATGAAAAATGGCCGGGCAATGGATAGGTTAGTCTGCGGTGATGTTGGCTTCGGGAAAACTGAAGTAGCCATGCGTGCAGCTTTCGTCGCAGCCCAGAATAATAAACAAGTTGCCATACTCGTGCCTACCACTCTTTTAGCTCAGCAACATTATGAAAGCTTCAAAGATCGCTTCGCAGACTGGCCGTTTGAAATTGACGTTATCTCCAGATTCAAATCAGCCCCCGAGCAAGCTGAAAGCATAAAGAACATAGCTGCCGGGAAAGTCGACATCTTAATTGGCACTCACAAATTGCTTTTTGCAGATTTCAATTATAGTAATCTTGGATTATTGATAATTGACGAAGAGCATAGATTCGGAGTGAGGCAGAAGGAGAAACTCAAGTCATTACGAACTAATGTAGACATACTGACATTGACTGCTACCCCCATACCAAGAACTCTCAATATGGCTTTAGCGGGAATTCGTGACCTTTCTCTGATTGTTACACCTCCGGCAAAACGCTTATCAGTAAAAACGTTTGTTAGAGAGCATCAAGATAGCTTAGTAAAAGAAGCAGCATCCAGGGAGTTGTTGCGTGGCGGCCAAGTGTTCTATTTACACAATGAAGTAAAGTCTATTGATAGAGCGGCCCAACATATTCAGGAAATCATTCCCCAAGCTCGTGTCTGCGTCGCTCATGGACAGATGCCAGAAAGAGACCTGGAAAGGGTAATGGCCGATTTCTATCACAAGCGTTACAACATTCTAGTTTGTACTACAATAATCGAAACCGGCATCGACGTACCTAGTGCAAACACGATCCTTATAGACCGAGCTGACAAACTTGGCTTGGCCCAGCTTCACCAACTTAGAGGAAGAGTTGGTAGATCCCATCATCAGGCCTATGCTTATCTGTTGCTACCCAGTCATAG
>CAWKZI010000034.1:0-10642 GCA_963854365.1 Gammaproteobacteria bacterium | reverse complement strand
GTCTCTCTCTGATAATGCCATTAGCTATGCCGTCGTCATCTCTTTCAATTACTCCGCCTTCAGGGTCAGGCGTCGCATCAGTTATCTCAGCGAGCTCCAGTGCTGAGGTGCTTACCACTGCACTATGACCCCCGGCGCGGGTCAGAGTGACAGGGTTTCTCGGTGCCGCTGCATCAAGATCCTGGCGGAGCGGGCGCCGACCTTCGACTAGCTCGTCTTCTGACCAGCCGTAACCCGTGATCCATTCGCCTGGACCGAGCTCATCAGCTTTTCTGCGTATTAAAGATTGGATTTCAGCGATAGATTCTGTTTCGCCTAATTCAATATAGCGTTCGGGACGGCCGCGAATATGTGTATGGGAATCGATGAATCCCGGCATCAATATTTTTCCGCTTAGGTCAACCAGCGAACTACTTTCGTATTGTTCGAGCAGAGAAGAATCGCCAGTTACGACAATGCGACCGTCGTTTACGATCACGGTATCAGCAATAGAAAACTCTGAATCAACTGTTACGATTTTACCGTTGGTAAGGATGAGGTCGACTTGTTCCATAACTACTTCAGGAGCGGTATTAGTAGTTTCGGGTTGTCCGCAGCAGGAAAGGAAAATAGCTAGAGTAAAGATAATTATAGAACGTGTTTTATTGCTTTTCATAATGATACTCATTTATTGATTTCGCCAAAGACCAAGTAGCAGTTTTAATCGAGATATTATCGATATTGTGCGTTGACTAAAAAAGTGTTCGTTAATTAATTGCTTAATAATCCTTCTTTGTTTACGTATTCCAACGTTGCATCTAGCGCCAAAGAGAACTGATTTAACATTTTGTCAATTTGTTCTTCTGTAATTATGAGAGGTGGACAAAAGGCGATGGAGTTTCCGGCCACTGCTCTAATCAATAAGCCATTTTCCTGGCAAGCGTTCTTCGCAAAAGCACCAACTGAACCGTCAGTGAAACTCTCGCCGGTTTTTTTATTGGCAACTAGCTCTATAGCTGCAATTAACCCCTTGCCACGAATTTCTCCAACCAGATCATGGTCAGCAAATCTTTGTAGTTGCGAATGCATATATTCACCCACCTTCGCTGCGTGAGAGAAAAGATTTTCTCTTTCATAAATCTCTAGAGTTTTGAGAGCAGCAGCACAGGCTACTGGATGCCCGGTATAGGTGTAACCATGACCAAATACTCCTATTTGAGCACTTGGTTCAATCATTGCCTCATACATGAATTCTGGAATTATCGATGCACTAACTGGTATGTAGGCGGAAGAAAGTTGTTTAGCTAGTGTCATGAGTTGAGGTTCGAATTCCATAGTTGTACAACCAAAATCATTGCCAGTGCGACCAAAGCCGCAGATGACTTCGTCAGACCAAAGTAGAATATCGTATTTTTCAAGTAATGATTGTACTCTAGGGAAATAATCTTGCGGTGGTACTATTACCCCGCTGGCGCCGCTAACAGGCTCAGCTATATAAGCGGCAATAGTCTCAGGTCCTTCAGAAAGTATAAGTGACTCAAGGTTGTTGAGAAGTCGACTCGTATATTCTGCCTCTGATTCGCCGTTGCTGCCTCCGTGATAATAATGTGGAGAATCTGTTCGCAGAATTCCTAAAGCGTCGAGCGGAATATCGAAATGAGTGTGATTAGCAGCAAGTCCCGTTAATGCCGCTGAGGCCATAGTAACGCCGTGATAGGCGCGCTCCAGAGCGATAATTTTCTTCTTCTTCGGTTGTCCAGTGACATTGAAATAGTAACGAAGCATTTTGATGTGAGTGTCATTTGCTTCGCTACCTGAATTGGCAAAAAATATTTTGCCATTCTCGATCGGACTCATATCTGAAAGCTTGTCAGCTAAATCCATGCCGATTTGATGCGTCCTACCACCAAACATATGGCTATAGGGCAGGGTATTTAGTTGACTGCTGATAGCATCAATCAACTCGCGGTTACCATAGCCTAAAGAGCTGCACCAAAGGCCAGCAAGGCCCTCTAAGTATTCATTACCAGAATCGTCATACACATAGATTCCGTCGCCACTTACAATATTGAGCTGTTCGACTTGGCTTAGATTGGTAGTTGGGTAGATGAGTGAAGTCATAGTTTTATTAATCAATTATTTTCCAATTGATAATTTACTACTTCGGCAAGAATAAAAACATACGTTTTTTCTATAATTCTAGAATGGAGCTCTGCTAATTCATTGAATTCTTGATTACTATGATAGTTTTCACAGGCTATTTTGTAAGTAAATTACAAGATATGCGCTTCACCCGCACATGATGAGGTCTGCGCTGATATTGGAGGCGCAACATCGTTTATGCAAATAGTAGAGTAGAAAAAGGTTATGCGTAAACAGAAGAGGCTAATCGTTGCCTCGCAATAATTAGCCTCTTCTGTCATCTAGTATTTGGCACTCTAGCTGATTTGTAGAAGTTCTACCCAATTGCCATCTGGGTCGGCGATTATTGCAATGGTAGTTCCCGGGCGTACCTCTTTTGCTGTAACTATAATTTTGTTGCCAGCATCCGTTGCTTTTTGAACTGTGGCTTCCAGATTGGAACAATGAATGGTCCAATAACGATAACCGGACGCGGCGCGAATACCACCGGGAACTGCATCCGCAGGTGCCGCAGGGTCAAGCTCGATAACTTTAATTATACTGTCACCGACCTTGAATCGGTTCATGGTGCCACCACCAGGCATTGGAAGTGATGTTTCAAATTCCAACCCTAAAGTGCCTCCATAAAACGTCATCATTGCGTCAATGTCTTTGGTAATAATGCCTATATCTATAGCCGCTTTGCTTACTTCAACTGTCACAATGATTTCCTTCTTTTTAACTTCTTTTAACTTCTTTTAACTTTATTTAATTTTAAGCGATAGAGTTTTCAGTCACATAACCGACCTAGGCAGCGCCCATCATAGCTTTAGTTTCAAGGAATTCTTCGAAGCCTTCCAATCCCCACTCGCGACCATTACCTGATTTCTTGTAGCCACCAAAAGGAGCAGAGAAATCAGGCCCTGCCCCATTAATATGGACATTGCCTGTGCGAATTTGCCGTGCAATTTTTTCGGCATGGCTTTGTTCGCCAGAAACATAGCCCGACAATCCATACTCTGTATCATTAGCAATTTGAACAGCATCGGCATCGTCTTTATAACCCAGAATAGAAAGTACTGGCCCGAAGACTTCTTCTCTGGCGATCGTCATGTCATTAGTTACATTAGCAAAAACAGTCGGTTGGATAAAATAGCCTTTGTCGATGCCCTCTGGACGACCAGGTCCGCCAGCGATCAGTTCAGCACCTTCTTGAATACCTTTTTCAATAAGTCCAGTTATCTTGTTAAATTGTAGCTCGCTTACAACAGGGCCGAGACGAGTAGCTTCATCGCTTGGATCACCGACACGTGCTTTGGCAGCTGCTGCTTTCGCAATCTCAATTGCTTCAGCCATGCGAGTGTTAGGCACTAGCATACGTGTAGGTGCGTTACAGGATTGTCCGCTATTCCCAAAACAACTCATTACGCCACCACTAACCGCTCGAGCAAAATCTTCAACGTCATCAAGGATAATATTGGCAGACTTGCCACCTAATTCTTGAGTCACTCGCTTAATACCATCAGCTGCTGCTTTGGCAACTTCGCGACCGGCTCGTGTTGAGCCAGTAAAGGAGACAAGGTCAATTTCTGGATGGGCTGAGATAGCCGCACCAACTTCTGGCCCATCCCCATTGACGAGATTGAAGACACCTGCGGGAAGGCCAGATTCAGCGATAATTTCAGCTAGGATATAAGCACTAACTGGAGCAATTTCGCTTGGTTTTAGGACGATTGTACAACCGGCGGCAAGGGCAGGAGCGACCTTGCAAGAAATTTGATTTAGTGGCCAATTCCAGGGAGTAATAAAACCGCAAACTCCAGCAGGCTCTTTAACTATTTTGGTGGAGCCACGAATTTCTTCAAATTCATAATTCTCAAGAATTCCTAAGATACCCGCGAAATGTCCTAAACCGCTACCTAGTTGTGCGGTCTTAGATAAACCCATGGGTGCACCCATTTCATTAGAGATAGCTGTGGCCATTTCGTCACCGCGAGCTTTCAATCCGCTAATAATATTTTCTATAACTGTTCTTCGCTCTTCAATGGTGGATTGTGACCAGCTTGAGAAAGCCGCACGTGCTGCCTGAGCAGCTGCATCAACATCAGCAGCAGTTCCCATGCTAATTGTAGCAAAGGCTTCTTCATTTGCTGGATTTATTACTTCGAGCGTCGTGGCATTACCAGGCTCGACCCATTCACCATTGATGTAAAATTTATTGTAGGCCGTTGTCATTCTCTTACTCCTATTGAATCATTTAGACTTCGATTACACTGTTTGCTTTGAACGCTAGGGTTCGCGGTTTTAAATACAGAAAGTTAAAAACATAAGGCCGGCTAGTATACAGGAAATTTCTGCAGCTATAAGGGCAAACTTAAGGGTACGATTTGGTGGCAATAAATACTGCTGCTACTCCGTAAATTGATCTATGGTAAATTCTATTAGTGAAGCTATAGGCAGGCGTCTTGCTGCTTTTTTGACTAAGCCGCTGCCAGGTTATCAGCGGTTTGATACGGTATCTGTTGCTGATGTGGCAGCCGTGTTGCAGCCTGGTGATATCGTATTGGTGGACGGTAATACTCGCATTAGTACAGCGGTCAAATTTCTCACCCAATCTTCCTGGTCCCATGCCTGCCTATGTATAGGCAAAGAAAGGGACACACCTTCTGAAGCATTATTAATTGAAGCAGATCTAAAAGATGGAGTGCATCTTGTAAGTTTGGATCACTATGCGAACTTCAATCTTCGGGTCTGCAGACCAGTAGGATTGAAAAAAGAGGACGTGAATAGGCTCATAGCTTTTGCAAAATCGAAAATTGGTGATCAATACGATTTACGTAATGTATTTGATCTGATGCGATACATAATACAAAAACCAGCGGTGCCGAATCGCTATCGGAGAGCCATGATTAACTTTGGTAGCAGTGAGCCGACGCGAGCTATTTGTTCAACCCTTATTGCCGAGTCATTCCAAGAGATTGATTACCCAATATTGCCTATAAAAGACGGTTATAATGGCGTCAACGGTGAAGTTCCTCAGTATTATAGGCGTCACTTCACCCACTTTACGCCAAGGGATTTTGACCTCTCGCCTTATTTTGAAGTAGTAAAACCAACTCTGGGGGAAGGATTCGATTTTCATCGATTAAAATGGCGAATTGAGGAAGACGCTGCTGCCGAAGAAAGTTAATTTAAATCATTCCTTGTAAGATGGTCGCAGCATTTTCGAATTGAGGATCACTTCGAGTGACCTGAGAGGTGGGGTAGTCAATCGATATTTCAGGAGTGAGGCCGACACCTTCAAATTGTTCACCGTCTATTAATGCCCGCGTCGCTGGTATATAGCGATAACCCTCAGCCTCATTATCCAATCTATATTTGCCGATTTTACCATTGGTCGCCTCACCAATAGTTACAACACGCTCTGACTTATTAAGTTGGTAAGCAAATAGTTCGGCACCACCGCGAGTATTTTTATTTATTAAGACTGCCAATGGACGGGAATAGTATTCAGAGCTTAGGGCTACCGTTTTGTCGAGATCGAAAGATGATGTATTCTCGCCAGCTGTCTCATAGTAATTTTCTCTAGTTCGATAAATTAGATCCAATAATGTGATATCAATAAAGCCACTGGCGTCGCGTAAATCCAAAATGATGCCATCGCACTGACTTAACTCATCGATTATCGATGTTATGCTAAGTAAATCGTTGGTGGTTCGGGAAAGACCCCAAAGCCGAAAATAGCCAATTACTTTGTTACCCACATTGAATTGCTGTGGACTTTCTATACCCGCAGTTCGATAACTGTCGTACAGATTTTCATACACGGGACTAATAGAAAACGATTGAAGGATGCCGCCACGATCGATCTCTATGTTGAAACTTTCATCGACACGTGGGATGACACTGCCAGATGTATCTAGCCTATTAAAAGAGTAAACGGGATGAAACTCCACTCCGTTTACCATCAGAATTTTATCTCCACGACGAATACCGCTGTGATGTGCGGGGTAGCCTTCAAGTACTGCTGAAGCTACTTCAATCGAGCCTATGTTCTCGGTTTCTAAACCAATGTGATTAATAGCAATCCGTCTTCCTGCGCTAGCTTGATCGTATGCCTGTACTAGGTAATATTCTAGTTGGGATTTATCAATAATGGTCTGTGCCTGGGCGCCTAATGAAGACAACAACCCAATAAAAATAGTAAGAGCAGATAGTAGTAATCGTTGCATAGATTTAATCGACTATTGCGAGAGCTCGCTGTGCTGCTGGTCGCGTATAGTGTCGTTCTTTAAGGCGAATATATCTTTCGGGAACATCATATTCGAAACGAATTGCCCAATTAAATGTTTGTGCCAACAAGATATCAATAAGTGTGAAGGAGTTATTTATAGCAAATTCTTCGTCACCTAAGAGATGATCTAAGACAGAGACGGCTTTGGCGAATTCAAATTTTGCAGTTTCCAACATTTGAGGGATGCGCTGTTCCCCAGGTAAAGCAAATACATGTTTTCCTTTACTCCACAGCGGTTGCTCTAATTCTGTAAGAATAAAAGCCGCTAATTCATCGTAGCGAGCGAAACTTAAAGAATCCATTTCAGGTAATAATCGAGACTTCGGTGCCTCGCGCCCAATATAATTCAGGATGGCAAGACTCTCGGTAATAATCTGGCCATTAATTTCCAGACTTGGAACTTTGCCCTGTACGTTCATTGACAAATAATTTGGATGCTGCGCGCTATCAACTTCAGCTCCATCAGTGCGCAGTGTAACAGGCACGTATTCGTATGCTAGGCCACTTTCTTCTAGGGCCCATAATGCTCGAAAAGAACGAGATTGGCCAAAACCATAAAGTTTCATCATTATCACCTCAAGAAAAAATGGTGTGACTAGGATTCCCTAGCCACACCATTCATGCTACTTCCAAATCGTATTTGTTCAAAAATTAACTAAGGTTCAGAACCTTAAATAACATTTAGCCTAATCAATTGCGAAGCAATAATAGTATCCCGCGCCACCTGTGCGGACCAGATTGTCCTGACTGCAGCCTGCAGAACCATGGGCACTATTCCAGGATGTTGGATTCTGACCACCACCGGTACGGTCGAAGTGACCAACCTGAGCAGTGCCTTCACCATCAGCGTTGCTAGTCCAGTTATTACAAGTGTGATTTTCACCATCATCGATTAGCCGACCATCAAGAGTTGATCCGGTCAGTATATCGTGTTGATTGGGAGTATCACCTCGGCCATTGACTACTCCACCCGCTTCATTCAATGAACCTTGCTTGCCAAGCTGCATGTAATCGCTGTGAAGGTTATTCAAAGTCGAAGCAACTTCAACACCGTCGGCGTTATACCAAGGGCCGAAACCGATGCGTTCCCGTGCGTTAACACGAGGCGAATTGGCTGTCCCATGGGCACTTAAATATGCTCGCCAAGTCTTACCGCGAGAGCCTGCAGCTGATGCAAGGCTTGCGCAATGTGCATCAGCACCTGCAAGACCACCAAGATTAGCGCCATCTCCAGAACCAACGCTTGTAATGAAAAAGCTCATTTCATTTTCTTGTGAATTGATAGTAGTAAAAGTTGCTGCCGCAGTAATTAAAGCAGCAGAGCTTAGTATTAGTGATTTCTTCATCGATTAACTCCTCGATTTTTACATTTATTGTTTATGATTTTTTTAATTAGGCAAAGCCATGGCAGTTAGTGAACTTCCTGTTTGAAGAATCACATATTGCTTCCCATCATGAACCCAAGAGCTCATGCCATATCTGCTCAGAGCCGGCACCTGAACACGAGCAACTTCTGCCCCTGTTTGCTTATCTACTGCAAATAGATGGGGTTCACCATCACTGGTGACATTACCATAAATAAGCATCGTGTCAGTCACTACCATTGGGCCAACCGCACCAGAGCCTGTGTTGCCAATATCGATGCCTGATAGTTCTGGCAGGTTTTGAACACGCTCAGGTGTATAACCTGCTGGAATCATCCACAGATGATCTCCGCTATTCATGTCTATCGCGGTTATGCGGCTGTAGGGCGGTTTCCACAATGGTATGCCGGCAGGATGCCGCGGAGTAGGACCACCGCTTGCTGCCGCATATTGGGAAAGGGTAACGCCCGTTGGCGCATCATAATAGGTATCCGCCTCTTCACCTGAAACTAGTTGCCGCGAGCTACAGCCATAGCGTGAGATTAGATACATAATACCTGAGACAGGGTCAGCCACTGGCGGGTGAGTAATATTCACAGCGCCAGAAGGGCAAATCATCGCAGCGAGTTTACCTGAAGGATGATTACGTTGAATCGGTGGATTGAAAAGTGACCCCATTTGAAATTCAGCAACAGCTTCTAATGCTTGGCGTCTAATTTCAGGAGTAAAGTCCACCAATAGGTCTTCACTGGATCCGGTGTATTCAAATGCTGCCGGTTTGCTGGGAATTGGCTGTGTTGCCGCTAACTGCTCGCCAGGAACCGTTGATTGCGGCATAGGGATTTCTTCGATTGGCCAAATCGGCTCACCGGTTTCGCGGTTAAATGTGTAGACATAACCTTGCTTGGTAGCTTGAGCAACAATTGGAGTGAGACCCCCTGCGGTATTCACATCTAACAAAATTGGAGCTGTGGGGGTATCGAAATTCCAAATGTCGTGATGCACCATTTGAAAATGCCATGCGCGCTCGCCAGTGCGCGCATTTAGTGCTATCAGACTAGTGCCGTATAAGTTGTCACCAGGATGATGGCCGCCATAGTAATCAATAGTAACGCCGTTAGTGGGCACGTAAACCAAGTTGAGTTCTGGGTCAGCTGAGATGGGCGCCCAGGAAGAGATATCACCAGTGTACTGCCAAGCATCATTTTGCCAAGTTTCATGACCATACTCGCCAGGCTGCGGGATTACGTTGAATTTCCAGAGAAATTCACCGGTTTTGGCGTCATAGCCAAGTAGGTCGCCGGGAACATTTTCGATGCGCGATTGATGATAGCCCTGCTCAGCGGAATTACCCACTACGACTACATCATTAACGATAATAGGTGGCGAGGATGAGGTGATATAGCCCCGTTCAAGTGGAATGCCATCATAAGGGTCGTAAGGGTGTCCGAGGTCTGCCAGCATATCGACAACACCTGTTTCAGGAAAACCATCGATAGGAACCTGACCGCCAAAGCCTTCAATAGGTCGCCCAGTATCAGCATCGAGAGCTGTTAAGAAAAAGCCCGGTGAGATGATATAGATTACGTCTTTACCATCAATGTTGGCATAGCCCACACCTTTGCCATAGTCAGCTCGCATGGAATATTCCCAACGGCCTGTATCTGGCTCACGATAGGACCAAATAGTCGCGCCAGATTGCGGGTCAATGGCTACCACGTGACGACGAGCGCCGGCAACGGTGTACAGCCGACCGTTAATATAGCTGGGAGTGGCTCTGCCGCTTTGAGCTTCAAAGCTCGCCCCGTCCCATTCCCAGGCGACTTCAAGATCTGAAAAGTTCTCTGCAGTAATCTGGCTAGCAGAGGTCGATCGGGTATGAGCAAAGTCATTCCCAAGAGTGGTCCATTCTAGCGTTTCTTGAGCATTAACATTGAATGAAGAAAATGCCATAAGCCCAGTCAGTCCGAAAACTAAACCGATAAATCTTGTAGGAAAGTGATTGGTTTTTATCATTAGTCGTACCTCATTAATGTAGGGCACTGCTATGCATTTTTCGATTATGGAAGTCTTGAGATTAACCCAGCGCCAGAACTTTGTCATGCTTGTGAGTAGTGATTTTCTTTATATTGGAGTGAAATGATTTTTGAGACAGCAAAAAACTCAATCCTACGTTCGGCAATTTAGAAATTCAGATCTGTAACACTGCGTCTGCAGAAGGGTTTTGGTATTAATTGGTCTTTTCAGCTTGCTTTAGTACTTAAGAACAACGTCTTAGTGGGTGCTAATTGCGTTCTGTCACAACTGCAATTTTGGGAGCAAAAAATGTCGAAACGGACTAGACTCTAATTTATGCTTCTCAGCTCTAATTTCTAAATAGAGGAAGTTTTGTGTCCACAAATATCGATGTTTATTTTTCCTTTCGCTCTCCATATTCCTATCTGGCAACTCCAGATATGTTGCAACTGAAAAAAGACTATGTTGTTGAGGTAAATCTTCGACCGGTGTTTCCCATCGCTGTGCGAGCGCCAGAATTTTTTAATCCAGATAATGTGAAGCGGGCGAAATACATTGGTATGGACTGGGTGAGGAGGGCTCAATTTTTGGGCATGCCTAATCGGTGGCCTGACCCAGACCCCATAGCGCAAAATATGGAAACCTATGAGATAGCTGCCGAGCAACCTCTGATTCATGAGCTCACAAAGCTAGGAATTGAAGCACAACGTCAGGGCAAAGGAGTAGAGTTTGCTAAATATGTTTCCCATTTAATCTTTGGAGGTACGAAAGATTGGCATATAAGTGACCATCTGGAGTTAGCTACTGAAGAAGCTGGACTAAATCTTGGTGAGATGAGAACAGCTTTAGAAGACGGTGATCATTTGCA
>CAWKZI010000033.1:0-10810 GCA_963854365.1 Gammaproteobacteria bacterium | reverse complement strand
ATGCAGGTGGAGGTAGAGCCCGAGTGGCACTTTGCAATAGACAACGGACCGCAGGAGGCCAAATGACTTTCGAAATAGAGATTGATCTGCAACCAGGCTGGCATGTGATAGCTCCTTTCGTTAATGTACCTGCCATAGATGTGCCGGTTACCGAACCTTTTGGACAGGATGATAACATTCCATTGCAAGTGTTTTTGCACGCAGGCGAGTTACATTGGGAGCTTCAAGGCTGCAGCTATCCAAAATCAGATGCGGAGCTTGAATTTGCTGGCAAGAAAATTCCAATCTATGAGGATCGTAAGAGCGTGAGAGTATATCTGGATCGTTCTGATTATCCGGAAAACTCACTCAGCTTTAGCCCGAAAATCGGAATTACCTTGCAGCTTTGCAGTGACCAAAACTGTCTATTACCAGAGACGCTTGAATTCTTAGTCTGAGGGGCGAAGCAGCTTTTCGAAATAAGCAGGAACGACTGCAGAGGCGCACCCGTAAATACCCTCATCGAAAGAAGAATCTGATGCTTCCAAATTAAGTTCTACGGTGGTGGCTTTGTGAATTTTAGCTTTCTGATAAAAGCCTGAGGCAGGGTACACATTTCCAGAAGTGCCGATAGCTATGAAAATGTCGCAGGCTTCGAGGGCAGAGTTAATCTGATTCATATGGAAGGGTATTTCACCAAACCAAACAATATGGGGTCGCAGGTTTCCTAGAGATCGACAGCATTTGCACTCTGAGTCCAAATTTAAGTCTCCTCGCAGACCATAGACTATCTTCGAATTCAGGCAGCGCATTTTTAGCAATTCACCATGCATATGAAGAAGGTTCTGGCTTCCTGCGCGCTCATGTAAATCGTCAACATTTTGCGTCACTAACAAAAAAGAACCTTTAAATTCGTGTTCAAATTTTGCGAGAGCTGTATGAGCCGGGTTCGGTTTGGTCTCATCAGACAATAGTTGGCGTCGGCGTTGATTGTAGAATTCATAAACTAGTGGTGGATTACGATCGAAGCCTTCCTGAGTTGCGACCTCGTCGATGGAGTGATGTTCCCAAAGCCCGCCTGCAGCACGAAATGTGTTGATGCCTGATTCGGCAGATATGCCAGCTCCAGTAAGAACAACAACGGATTGTGGAATTGAGTTCATCAAATAAATCATAACATGGGGAAAGTTGCGCTTGGGAAATCTTACTTAGGTATAATAACTTTCGAGCCGAATTGTGGAAACTTAGAATATGACATCTATTAAGATAGGAAATATGGCACCTGCATTTACTTTGTTAGATCAGCATGACAGGCAAACTAAATTAAGTGATTATAAAGGCCAGAAAAATGTCATCCTCTATTTTTATCCAAAAGCGATGACTCCTGGTTGCACCCTGCAGGCTTGTGGTTTGCGAGACATCAAAAGTCAGCTAACTAAGCTAAACGCTGTGGCTCTTGGAGTAAGCCCAGATCCTGTTAAAAGGTTGGCTAAATTTAAAGAGAAAGAAGATCTGAATTTCTCGCTCCTTTCAGATGAAGATCACTCAGTTGCTGACAAATATGCTGTGTGGGGGCTAAAGAAATTTATGGGCCGCGAGTATCTAGGTATTATTCGTACAAGCTTCATAATCGATAAACAGGGACGCGTTGTCCACATTATAGATAAGGTTAAGACAAAATCTCATCATGATGATGTCCAGGAGTTCTTAAAAGCCCTCCCCTAATACACTATGCAACTAAATTATTGCCAATATTCAACTTCAGGTGAGCCGTTATTAATCCTTCATGGGCTATTCGGTAGTCACAGTAATTGGGGGTGGCATGCTAAAAAACTGGCCGCTCGATTTGCAGTGATTGGTGTAGACCTGCGCAATCATGGCGGCTCTCCTCATGCAGAAACCATGAACTACCAAATTATGGCTGAAGATATTCAAGAGCTGCTTCAGCATTTAGATATTGAGCCATGTTCCATCATTGGTCACTCCATGGGCGGTAAGGTCGCAATGCAGCTTAGTTTGAGCCACCCGGAACTTGTCAGTAAGTTGATCGTAGTGGATATAGCACCCGTCGCCTATGAAAGTTCTGCTGATGATCAAATGAGCGTAATTACGGGCATGGAATCGCTTGATTTGGCGAAAATTAAGAATCGTGTTGAAGCCGAGGATAACCTGCGAAGCTTTATTCATGATGAGTCTACGCGACAGTTTGTGCTTACAAATTTAGTGCGGGAGAAATCAGGCGGGTATCGGTGGCGTATAAATTTACCGGTGATCAAGAAAGAGTATGGCAACCTCAGAGCTGAATCAACCGGCAATAAAATATTTAAAAAGCCGGTTTTATTTATAAAAGGCGCCTTATCTAATTATATAAAAATTGAGCATGAAAAAAACATACTAAAATATTTTCCAAAGGCTACCTCTAAGATTATTATGGGGGGTGGACATTGGTTACATGTAGACAAGCCTAAGGCTTTTAATAAAATCGCCGTGGATTTTCTAACTTAATATTTAATTAAATTCATATTTTCTCCCATAGATAGAGTTATAACGATGACAATATTAAGCGTTAATGTTAACAAGATAGCTTTGCTTCGTAATTCCAGAGGTCGTGATTTTCCCAATGTAGTGGAATTTGTCGAACAAATAATTGCTAATGGAGTAAAAGGTATTACAGTTCATCCTCGGCCCGATGAGCGTCATATTACCCGAGCAGATGTATATGCTTTAAGTGATCTCCTTAAGGAAAAGAATGACATCGAATTTAATATTGAAGGATACCCTTCAGACGATTTCATTAAATTTGTGTTGGAAGTTTGTCCAGATCAATGCACTTTAGTCCCAGATTTGCCCGGTCAGTTAACTTCAGACCACGGATGGGATATTGGTAATAACCAGCAGTTTTTGTTTGATACATTGACAGAATTAAGACGGCACCAAATTCGAAGTTGTTTATTTCTAGATCCTGCTCCTTTAGAACTAAAGAAAGTTCAGGGAGTTGGAGCCGATCGTATTGAGCTCTATACAGAGGAATTTGCTAGCAGCTTTGGTTCGGCGTCTGCTGATTCTGTATTTCAGGCATATAGAGAAACAGCAGAGATGGCGACAACCTTAGGAATTGGTGTCAATGCTGGGCATGACCTAGACCTTAAGAATTTAGCCAAATTTCTACAGATTCCCAACATTCTTGAGGTGTCCATCGGCCATGCTTTAGTGGTGGAGTCAATTCAACAAGGAGTTGAATCCGTTATAGCCAAATACTTGGATATCACAAACTCCTAATCTTTTAGACTAAGATATTATTTTATTTAATACGGTAGGCAAAACTTGCTATATGCGACATCTTCATATCGCCGATGCAAGGACATCGTGTCGACTTTTATTGTCTAAGGGGGCTAGCATGGATGATTTGGCGAGGCTTGATGGAGCCAATTTGTTAAATTTATCTGATCTATAAAAGTCCGATCTTTAAATCTTATATATAGTTAAGATATTGGGGGCAGGTATCTTATTATTAGTTTTTCTTTAAGGGTCTTAATGTTGAATCTATACTATCGGGCGCTGATCGATTAAGATTCGCTCACTCATTTCTCAGGATTTTCTATTGGTTCATTCAGATAACCATATTTACTTTGGCTATTGGATTGTTGTAGCAGGTTTTGTTACTCAATTTGTAGCTGTTGGTATGGCAAACTATGTAGTTGGTTCTTTCATGATCCCCATGACTGAGGAATTTGGTTGGAGCCGTGCTGAATTTTCGGCATCTAGGTCAATAGGTCAGATTGTCATGGCCACTACCGGCTTTATCATTGGATCCTATATTGATCGCTATGGTGGCCGTCCTTTCATTATTATTGGATCGCTGACTCTATCCGCTGCAGTATACAGCTTAGGAAGTATCAATAGTCTTGCCCAGTGGCTTGTGCTCAATGGCCTTATATTGACAATGGGTGCGGCCATGATTGGCAATTTAGTGATCAATGTAACTCTGGGAAAGTGGTTCGTAGAAAAACGAGGTCGAGCTGTTGCAGTTGCAGGTATGGGTATTTCCTTAGGCGGTGTCATTCTCCCTCCAATCGCAACCTGGATGGTAGACGTGTATGGTTGGCGAAGTGCCTGGGAAATGCTCGGTATTGGAGCAATGGTTTTTACTTTGCCCATGGCCATGCTGATAAGACGCAGCCCAGAAGACTATTCAATGCACCCAGATGGCAAAACTGCCGAAGATATAGCTTCGGGTGGTGGCGATGCTGCGAAAGCAGATTTCGATAAATCAATGACGCGTGCTGAGGCTATGCGCACCTCAGCGTTTTATTTTTTAGTTTTAGCCTTTGGTCTATTTCAGATTTCAATAACCACCATGTTGATTCAAACGATTCCGCTAATGTCAGATGCTGGCTATTCGAGATTGGTTGCGTCGTCTATGATTTCTATTGCATCAATTCCAGCTTTCTTGAGTAAACCTTTTTGGGGGATGCTTATTGATCAATACAGTCCGAAGAAGCTGGCAGGATTGGGCGCTGCGATCACTGGCTTTTCCGTTATGGCAATCGTTTTTAGTGTATCCCGACAGATTGATTATTTGATTTACGGCAGTTTTTTGATAATGGGCATAGGTTGGGGGGGTCTGCTTCCTTTGCAGGAAGTTATTTGGGCTTCGTTTTTTGGCCGCCGTTATCTTGGATCAGTCCGGAGTACTGCTATGCCGTTTACTTTTGGTATGTCTGCGATTGGACCGGTATTAGTCGCTTATTACTATGACACTGTCGGTGATTACAATTTAGCGCTATTAGCCATTGCTATTTGTAATATCGCCTCTGCTATTATGCTTTTTAGAATTGGTGATGACCCACGTACGCAAAAATCCGAACCGATCACCGAAGTTGATAGCTCAATTCTTGGTTAATTTTTTATTCTATAATGACTTCATTACGGCGGCATTAATCACTCTCGGTTACATTATTAGATTAAATTTTCCACTTCAGAAAAGATGGTAGAGCAACTTCTTTCGATGGTAAGGGCAAAGGAGGTGCAGGTTCATTAACGTTGAGTATAATGATAAGGCATTGTTGCGAGGCAATGTAGATAATATTCAACTCTCTTCTATTTGGCTCATACGTCTTTCAATCTTCTACTATTGCCGCTTCTGTAACATCGTTTCCAGTACAACCCAGACATTATCGAGGATCATATATTGAGCTTCGGCACGAGGGTGAATCCCATCATTTTGCATAAGCTCTGGTTGCTGTGGAATCCCCTCAATCAAGAAAGGTACCAACGCCAAGTTCTTTTCTGCTGCCAATTCCTCATAAAGCTTATAGAACGGCTCCGTGTAGCGAGGACCATAATTAGGTGGTATTTGTATACCTGTTAACAAGATTTCAGCGCCTTGCTCTTCAATTAGGCTGATCATAATGAGCATATTGGATTTAAGAATTTCCAGAGGCAAGCCTCGCAATCCATCATTTCCGCCCAGTTCCAGAATAACTACTTCAGGTTGATAACTGTCGAGCATGGCGGGAAGCCTTGCTAAGCCACCAGTGGTAGTCTCGCCACTAATACTGCCATTCACGACTCTGTATGGCCATTGATCATTGCGAAGCTTATTGGCCAAAAGTGTTACCCATCCTTCTTCCTCATTGATTCCGTAAGCGGCACTGAGGCTATCGCCAAATACCATTAACACATAGTCGTCGTCGGCCCCTTGCAGTGGTGCGCCTGCAGTGAGAAGGGATACAGCTAGTAATCGAGTAAGGAGTTTATTAATAGCGTACAAGGTAAAATAGTTCCCAAAATGTGCTAATAAATTGCTGAGAATGGAGAAAAAAGACTTCAAGCCTTAATTTTATAGACCCTCAGCTCAGATGCAATCCAAAAGCACACTTCATAGCATACACAGCACATAATTCGACTATAATGCTGGCTGTTTTTGCTGTGCCACAACTGGCTTAATAGGTTTTTGAAAACAAGGCAGGCGGATAAAGGTTTGACTATGAGGTTGAATGGGCGAAAGTCATGATACGTACTGAACATCTTACTAAGAGTGTTAATACCAGCGAAGGGGTGTTAACAATATTAAAGGGCATTAATCTTTCCATTGATGCGGGAGAAGCTGTGGCCATCGTCGGAGCCTCCGGCTCAGGTAAGTCAACCTTGCTTGGTTTGATGGCGGGTCTCGACGGTTCAAGTTCAGGTGATGTGTTTCTCGATGGACATAGTTTGGCTTCATTGGATGAAGAGCAAAGAGCAGTTCTTAGGGGCCAGGTGGTGGGTTTCGTATTCCAGTCCTTCCAGTTATTGCCAAGTCTGACGGCTTTAGAAAATGTCATGTTGCCTATCGAACTGAAGGGGGATGCTGAAGCAAATGAAAAGGCCAAGCAGCTGCTGGAACGAGTTGGATTGGCAGAACGTGGCCATCATTATCCTAACCAATTATCTGGAGGTGAACAACAGCGAGTTGCAATCGCTCGAGCTTTTGCGACTCAGGCGAAAATTCTATTCGCCGATGAGCCCACAGGAAATTTAGATACAGCTACTGGATCGAAAATTGCCGATCTGTTGTTTGATTTAAATCGAGAATTCACCACCACATTAGTATTAGTAACCCACGATGAGCGTTTAGCTAAACGTTGTGGCCGCAGTGTAAAATTAGTTGCTGGAGAAATCGTCAGTGGTGAAACAAATGAGGGAACCGCGGTTGCATAGCATGAGAGCAAGTGTTCTAAGCGATAAAAAACCGCTCAGTAATTTATTGGGTTTGGCCATGCGCTTACTTTGGCGCGATTGGACCGGCGGCGAATTACGGCTATTGTTTTTCGCTCTAGTTATGGCGGTAACCTCTGTTACTGGTATTGCTTTGTTTACTGACAGATTAGAAAAAGCATTAATACTGGAATCAGCAAATATGCTTGCTGCTGATCGCATTGTCAGCGGCCGTGGTTTGCTGCCTGAAGAAGTACTCGAAGAAGGGCGGGTTCGTGGTTTGCGAACTGCTGAGACTTTGTCATTTACATCTATGGCCTTTTCAGGCTCAGGTAATATGTTAGTGGCTGCGAAAGCGGTGACTGACACGTATCCATTGCGCGGAGAAGTCATTGTTGCTGAAGAGGCATTCATTCGGGGAACGCCAATTCAAAACGGCCCACCAGTTGGTGAGGTTTGGTTAGAAAGCAGAGCACTGTCGGCTCTTGGTGTAGAGGTTGGTGATTCGGTTTTTATTGGTGAGGCCGAGCTAAGAGTAGGTAAGATAATTATCGCTGAGCCAGACCGGTCTGGTGGTGGCATGGTTGATAATGCTGGGCCCAGACTCATGCTGCATATGGATGACGTTGAACAAACGAATGTTGTCCAAGTTGGCAGCCGAATAAGCTATCGATATTTATTTGCCGATGATGATCAACAAAAACTCAATGATTTCGAAAGCTGGTTTCGTGGCCAAGAACAATGGCTAGGCAAATACTATATTCGAGATGTAAGAGATGAGAGCGAAGAAGTCAGTGAGGCTCTCAATCGGGCTGAAAGTTTTCTATTACTAGGATCTTTGTTTGCGGTTCTACTTGCGGGAATCGCTATTGCGTTGGCAGCCAAGCGCTACAGTGAACGCCATTATGATTATGTGGCGATACTAAAAACCTTTGGCTGTACCTCTTCTCAAATCGCTACCATCTATTTGGCAATACAGATAGTTTTGGCAGCAATTGCTATTGTTGTTGGTTCGCTTCTTGGCTATTTAGTTCACCAAGGAATTCTACTGCTATTGGAATCTGTACTTTTGATATCTTTGCCTGCTGCTGGTTTTCAGCCTTATGTAATCGGTTCGCTGACGGCATTCATTTGCTTGTTAGCATTTGCATTGCCGCCCTTGTTGGCGTTAAGAGAAACTCCGCCACTACGGGTACTCAGAAAAGATATTAGCCAACAAAAAATAAGCGCGAGAATACCTTATATATTTGGCATTCTCGGCGCGATATTTCTAGTCTACTGGTACAGTCAGAATTTTTATTTAACTTCGGTTTTGGTGATTGTTATCGTTGGAATTGCGGGTTTTCTTTCTATTATTTCCTATCTATTCTTGCGTTCAAGTGGGTCTGTGGGTATGAAGGCAGGCAGTGCTTGGAAACTTGCTATGACCGCTGCGAGAAGAAGAAGAACTCAAAATGTTCTTCAGGTAATGGTTTTTTCAGTAACAATTATGTCACTGTTAATTCTAACTTTGCTTCGTACTGACCTGATTGACGATTGGCAGGCGCAACTTCCAGAAGATACTCCTAATCATTTCATGATGAATATTTCACAAAATCAAATCGAGGGTATTGAAGCTTTTTTCAATGAAAACGGAGTTGAAGGTAATGCTTTTTACCCATTAATTAGTGCCCGAGTAAATACTGTGAATGGTGTTATCCCGCAGCCGGAAGAGGATCTAGAAAGCTCTTCCGAACGAGGCAATCTCACAGAAAATGCGGGAGCAGAAGAGAGTCAGTATGAGGAAATTAGAGCATCGATAGATGCTCAGCCATCTGCTGCTGCAGGGAATCTGGATGCGCCTGATTCCGAAGCGGCCGAAGAAGGCCGGCGAGTTCGAGGCTCTCTGAGTCGGCGCCAAGTCACTTGGGCGGATGAGCTGCCGGATGATAATCGTATTACAGCAGGAAGTTGGTGGGGAGAAGATATTAAGCCAGGCTATGTGTCCATTGAAGAGGACTATGCCGATTGGCTAGATTTGGAGTTAGGTGATAGCTTGGAGTTTGAAGTAAATCAGCAAATCATTTCAGCCGAAGTGAGCAGTTTTCGCAGTGTGCGTTGGGATAACATGCAGCCAAACTTTTTTATAATATTTTCTCCCGGAACCATAGATCACTTAGGGTCGACATTTTTGTCAACGGCATTAATGGAGAGAGAGCAGAAAATTCTCTTGAATGATTTGATCCAACTGTTTCCTACTATTGTTGTAATTGAAATTGATGCGCTGATAGAACAGGTCCAAACTATAATCGCGCAGGTTACCTCAGCAATAGAGTTAATTTCTGTGTTGGTATTATTATGTGGTGGATTGGTTCTACTTTCATGTGTCAACGCGACACTGGACGAAAGGTTTCATGAGAATGCCATACTGCGGACTTTAGGCGCCGGTAAAAAACTCATTCTTTCGAGCTTGCTGATCGAGTTCGCAATGATTGGGTTTGTAGCAGGACTTATAGCAACAATGGGAGCTGAGGCGAGCCTTTATTACTTGCAGGAAGAAATTTTCGAGCAAGAATTCAATTTTCATTATTGGGTCTGGTTAGCAGGCCCGTTGCTGGGTATGCTCATCATCGCTGGACTTGGAGTAAATTCTACGCGTCAAGTAGTAAGTATCAGTCCCCTCAATGTCCTCCGCAAAGTTGTATGACAACTCGGCCGCCGCAGACTAACTTAACTATATCGCCGGATGCTTTTTCGGATTCCGCTTTTTTAATTTCTCCTATAGTAAGATATGTCATTGCTTGAGAATCTGTTGAGCCAATTGTCTATAAGTATATAATCAACACTATCTGTAGCCTATAACTTCGCTATGAGGAAAGCTCTATGGCTTTGATTAAAAAAAGGAAAACGTCAAATAAACTCATTTTTATCAAAATAACCTATTGTTCAATATTGCTTATTGCCATTGTGTTCACCAGGGAGATAACGCTAGCTCAATCTTTGGCGGCTGTCACAGAAGAGACCTGCACCCGTGGGGATTGCCTAGCAGGAACAGGCACTTTGGAATTAATAACGGAATTCGGCAAGGGTAGCTACGTAGGTGAATTTAAGGACGGCGAGTTTAATGGTTTTGGGAGGCTAGAAATTCCTATTTCTTTCCTCGCCAAATCTGTTTACCGAGGAAATTGGGCGAATGGAATTAGGCAAGGCCGCGGAACTTACTGGAATGGAAAAGGAAATCTTTATATAGGCCAGTGGGGTGATGATAAGCGCAATGGCCAAGGGTCGTATTTTTTCAATTTACCGGAGTGGAAAGAGAATCAACACACGGAACATTGGTTGAGTGAAAATACTGAGAACTATTCTGGTCAGTTCGTAAACGATCACTATCAAGGGCAAGGAACCTATCGCTGGTCCGATGGCACGAAATTTGTTGGTGGATTCTTTGCCGGTAACAAGCATGGGCAGGGTACATTTTATTACGATACCGGTGCTCCCAGGCCACAGTGGTGGGAATATGGTAATCTAGCTCGCTAAGATATTCTAAATACCAGAATAGATTCCTTTATTTGCAATATGCTGCAGTTATTGGAAAAAGATTTTCATTAACCTATTCGTAGAAAAACTTTGCTGAAATTAACTTTGAAAAAATAGGCGTTCAGAATCGAGGCCTTTATAAAACTCACTTAGGATGGACTTTTAGATATGGATTTAGAGTCGCTGCGGCGAGAATATTTGCATGGTGGCTTAAGCCGTGAAGACTTGGCTGAGAATCCTATCGAGCAATTTAAAATCTGGATGCAGCAAGCCATCGATCTTAAAGTCAGCGACCCAACAGCCATGACTATTGCTACAGTTGCGGTTAATGGGCAACCTAGTCAACGAATCGTCTTATTAAAACATTTTGACAATGAAGGTTTTGTATTTTACACGAATTACAGTAGTCGTAAGGCTGATGAGTTGAATCAAAATTCCAAAATTAGTTTACACTTTCCCTGGCATTCAATTGATCGTCAGATAAAAATCTGTGGAGAAGTCATAAAAATTTCTAAAACTGAATCAGCGAAATACTTCTTCAGTAGGCCAAAGAGTAGTCAATTAGCCGCGATTGCCTCCGAGCAAAGTAAGGAGCTGACTTCAAGAACTGAGTTAA
>CAWKZI010000032.1:0-10868 GCA_963854365.1 Gammaproteobacteria bacterium | reverse complement strand
CTGGAATATCGGCGGAAAAAAGCAGGCTTATTCAAATATGCAGCAAGCTATTTTCGATGAGCGTATGAGCTATTACCGAGCGCCAACTATGAATAGTGTTACAACTGGTATCGTAGCGCCGATGCTTTTAAGAGTAGGTACCAAGGAGCAAAAAGAAAGATGGTTGCCAATTATTGCTTCTGGTGAAGCTACGTTTTGGTTGGGTTATAGCGAACCTAATGCGGGTTCTGACCTAGGTAGTGTTAGAACTAGTGCGGTAGAAGACGGCGACGACTATATTCTTAATGGTCAGAAATGTTGGTCCAGTGGCGCCCATCTAGCGGACTATTCATGGATGATCGTTCGAACAGATCAGGAAGCCAGAAAGCATCAAGGTCTAAGTTTCTTCATTGTCGATAACAAGACCCCAGGCATTAAGATGGATCCAGTCATTAATATTTTGGGCGATCACTCTTTTAATAATGTCTTCCTTGATGATGTTCGCATTTCTAAAGATAACTTGATTGGGGGTAAAAATCGGGGCTTCTATAATTTAATGACTGCTTTGGATTATGAGCGTATTTGTCTTGTTGGTATTGGTGGATTTAAACGTATGTTTGAAGAGCTTAGGGACTATGTTAAAGCAACAAGTCAGGATGGAAAGCCGCTTTCTGAGAAGCCGTCAATTAGAAATAAAATGGCGAGAATCGCTACACGTATAGAAGTCAACTACATGCTTTTTTGGAGAACAGCAGAAATGTTAGATCGAGGTGAAGACCCGAATGTAGAATCTTCAATTCTTAAACTTACTGCCACTGAGCTTGCAAGAGATATGGCGGAAATCGCTATGGAAATTCTTGGGCCTTACGGACAAATTACAGGAAATTCAGGGAGGGCTCCAATCCGAGGTTTGGTTTCTCGGGGGTTCTTAGAAAGCATTTCAGCAACTATAGGAGCTGGTACCTCAGAAGTGATGCGTAATATTATTGCCCAACGAGGTTTAGGTTTGCCTAGGTAGGTTGTGATTCAGTAGTTGGTCAATAAGCTGATGTAACTAACTAGAGAGCTAATAGAAGATGAATTTAGATTTCAATGAACAGCAAAAAATTTTAAGCGACTCTGCGCAAGAATTTCTGAGTAAAGAGTGTCCAAAAGAATTAATGCGACAGCGCCGCGATAGTAATACGGAATTTAATCGAGAGTTATGGGAAAAAATGGCAGATCTTGGTTGGATGGGCGTCGCTATTGATGAAGAATATGGTGGGAGTGGAGGTAATTTTGCTGACCTTGCAGTGCTACTTGAAGCGATGGGTGAAGCCTGTTTGCCAGCGCCATTCTTCTCCACTGCAGTTATCGCAGCCACAGCCTTGCAATTTTCCAATACAGAATCTATTAAAACGGAATTGCTTCCTAAAATTGCTGATGGGAGTTTAATTTGTTCTTACGCACTTATTGAGCCGGGTAATTCCTATAGCATCGATAATATTAAGGCATTAGCGAAGAAAGAAGGTCAGGGGTTTTCGGTTAATGGCACTAAACTATTTGTAGAGTATGCTCAGGCGGCAGATTATTTTTTAACTACCGCTAAGCTGGAGAATAATGAATTAGTTGTTTTGGTTATCAAAGCTGACAGTGCGGGAATAAAGATTGACCCGTTTGGAACTCTTGACTTCGCCGGTCAATGCGAAGTAAGAATGCAAAATATAAAAATCCCTGAGTCTAGCGTGCTCGCAATCGGTGATGAAGCATTAGCGTTGTTGCAAAAAATAGAGCTGGTTTCTGCGGCTGGAAAAAGTGTTGAAATTCTCGGATGCATCCAGGCCATCCTTGATATGAGCGTAACCTATGTTGCCGGACGCGAGCAATTTGGGCAGATAATTGGTTCATTTCAATCAGTACAACATCATTGTGCGAATATGGCAGTTGAGGTCGATAGCACTCGCTATATTACGAGGCAGGCAGTGTGGAGAATCGCTCAAGGCCTTCCGGCAAATAAAGAAGTTGCAATGGCAAAATCTTATGCGAGCTCAGCAGCAGTTCGGGTGGGCAAGCTTGGGCATCAAACGCATGGGGCTATTTCGTTTTGTGATGAATTAGATATGCATTTGTATTTGCGTAGAGCCCATGCAGCTTCCATAGCATTTGGTGATACGGAATATTATTTAGAAAAAGTAGCAGAGGAAATAGGGCTATAAACCTGCCAATCGGATTAATCATAAGAAAATGAATAAATAATAGGCGTTAAGCTATTTGCTATTTATATCGATGTTCCATCGTGACACTTTGACTTTCCTAAAACATTTTAACGCTGTTCAATGCCACGTCCATTTAATCTGCATTGTATAGTATTTGGTAGCAACATAATCTGGAGATAGTAATGCCGGTATTAGAATCAAGCCTGGATGTAAGGTCAGCAGCATTTGCGAGAAATCGTGAGGATATGCTCGGCTTGCTGCAAACGGTGGATGAACTGTTACAGGAAGCATCTGAGGGTGGTGGGCCAGAAGCGATGGCGCGACTGCGCTCGCAGGGCAAGATGCCAATTCGAGAGAGAATTGCTCACGTCCTAGATCAAGACTCACCTTTTTTAGAAATTAGTCCCCTAGCGGCTTGGCGTTCACCATTTGCAGTGAGTTCTGGATTTGTAGTGGGCATCGGAGTTATCGAGGGGGTAGAGTGTCTAATTTTGGGCCATGACCCCTCTGTGCGAGCTGGCGCGTTTAATCAATTTAATTCGAAGAAGTTAATGCGTGGGTTACAGATCTCTCGGGAAAACAGACTTCCCTATATTCAATTTGTTGAGTCAGCCGGTGCTGATTTGCGCGGGCAAAGAGCAAACGAAGACCCAGAGGAAGCTTTACAACGAGAGATTGGGCACTTCGCTGAGTCTGGTCGGTTATTTTATGAAATTACTGAGCTGTCAAAGATGAGGATTCCTTCTGTATCTCTTGTGTTTGGAGCATCCACAGCGGGGGGCGCTTACCAACCCGGCATGAGTGACTACAATATTCTTATTAAAAATCAATCACGGGTTTTTCTTGGCGGGCCACCTTTAGTGAAAATGGCAACGGGGGAGGATGCAGATCCCGAAAGTCTGGGTGGCGCAGATATGCACGCCACGATTTCTGGTCTGGGCGACTATTTAGCGCAAGATGAGATGGACGGTATTAGGATGTGTCGCGAAGTAGTCTCTCATTTTAACTGGCGTAAACGTGGCCCTGAGCCCGAAGAACAATTCGAAGAGCCCATTCATGATTCGGAAGATCTATTGGGAATTGTTTCTAAAGATCTAAAATCTCCTTTTGATATACGTGAAGTCATTTCCCGTATTGTTGACGGATCTCAGTTCGAAGATTTCAAACCACTTTATGGGCCCACTCTTGTTTGTGGTTGGGCATCCATTCATGGTTATCGCATCGGAATCCTCGGCAACAACGGAGCCCTATTTTCAGAATCTGCAGAAAAGGCAGCTCAATTTATTCAATTATGTAATCAAATCGATGTGCCAATATTATTTTTGCACAACATCACTGGATTTCTAGTGGGCACCGATTTTGAACAAGGTGGAATTACCAAGAACGGTTCAAAGATGATCAATGCTGTTTCCAACTCAACTGTCCCTCACATCAGTATTGTCGTTGGAGCTTCTTATGGAGCAGGTAACTATGGCATGAGCGGCCGCGGCTTCGGTACACGATTTAGTTTCATTTGGCCTACCGCGAAAATAGCAGTGATGGGTCCTAAGCAAATGGCAGGGGTCATGACTATTGTTGGTAAAGGAGCAGCAGCGAGGCGCGGCATTGAATTTGATGACGAGGCCGATGCCAAACGAGCAGCAGTGGCCGAGCATTGGGCAGAAGAAAGGTCCAAGGGTTTATTTGCAACCTCACGAGTAAGCGACGATGGCATGATAGATCCCCGTGATACCCGCATGGTTATTTCGATTGTTCTTTCTGCTTGCCACAACGAAGAAGTAAAAGGCACAAAGGAGTATGGCACGTGGCGAATGTAAATCAATCCTCAACACACCTTCAGTTAAAACCTATTAGTCGTTTGCTTATCGCTAACAGGGGAGAGATAGCGCGGCGAATAAATCGTAGTGCACAGCAAATGGGTATCAGCACCGTTGCCATCTATGCAGATGGGGACGTGGATTCGCCTTTTGTACATGAGGCAGATTCTGCCATAGCTCTGCAGGGTGGCACGTCTTTGGAAACTTATCTCGATGTCGACAAAGTATTGGCTGCATGTAAACGCAGTGGTGCCGACGCAATTCATCCAGGGTATGGTTTTCTCTCAGAAAACAGTGAATTTGTAAAAAGAGTTATTTCTGCAGGGCTAACATGGATAGGTCCTTCGCCTGAGGCGATTGCCAGTATGGGAGATAAGCTTTCTGCCAAGAGTCTAATGGAAGCAGCGGGAGTACCCATGTTGCCTTCTAGGCAAATAAAAGATGGAGATAGTCTGGAAGCTTTGGCTGCTGAAATAGGCTTTCCGGTTTTAGTAAAGGCCTCAGCAGGTGGTGGCGGTCGTGGTATGCGGGTGGTCGAGACTGAAGGTGAATTAACTGCAGCTGTTGAAAGCGCCAAGCGTGAAGCTGCTAGTGCCTTTGGTGATGACACAGTATTTTTGGAGCGATGGTTGGCAAGTTCGCGTCATGTAGAGATTCAAATTCTCGGAGACATTTACGGCAACCTTGTTCACTGCTTCGAACGAGAGTGTTCTATTCAACGACGCCATCAGAAAGTAATTGAAGAAGCTCCTTCTCCTGCAGTGGATGAAGAACTTCGGCAACGCATGGGCGAAGCTGCTCTTAAGGCAGCAAGAACAATTGCGTATTCGTCTGCTGGTACGGTGGAGTTTTTACTAAGTGGTAAGGAATTTTTCTTTCTTGAAGTTAATACGCGCTTGCAGGTGGAGCACCCTGTTACTGAAGCGATTACTGGCTTGGATCTAGTGCGGGAGCAAATTCGCATTGCAGAAGGAGAGCCTCTTTCATTCAGCCAAGAAGATTTAACAATTACGGGTCATGCAATTGAAGCGAGGCTATATGCTGAAGATCCAGAGAAAGATTTTCTGCCATCACCTGGTAATTTAATTGCATGGCAATTGCCTGCTTCGGTACTAAATTCTGGCACCGCTTCCACTTTTTCAGTTTCTCGAGTTGATTCAGGAGTGGAGGCAGGCAGCGAAGTCAGTATGAATTTCGATCCGATGATGGCAAAGTTTATAATGCATTCGCACACTCGTCGGGAAGCGGCAAGCAGTCTTGCTCGATTATTAGAAACAACTCGAATTCAGGGGCTTACTACTAATAGAGACTTTCTCGTTGCTACTTTGCGAACTCCAGAGTTTATTAATGCAGAGACAACCACAGACTTTATTGAAAATGTTAGACCGCTGAATAAACGTGTGCCCAATGATGAGGAATATTTGGATGCGGCAATTGCATGTTTAATGGAAGCCCAAGCTATGCATAGATCTGACGCAAAAGTGTTGAAGTCTATTCCTAGCGGTTGGCGCAACACTGTTATGCCCTTCGAGCAACACACATTTGAACACAACGGAGAAGTGATTTCTTTGGAGTATCGATTGCAGCGAAACGGTAAATATAAACTGAGAATTGGTGAAAGCGAATATGTAATCCGTTTATTTAAAGCCGGAAGAGGTCAGGTAGACCTAGATATTGATGGCCGACGCAATATGTTTCAAGTAGACCGAGCTAGTGTAAGCAACGAAGGCGCGACTCAGTGGCTAGTGCACGGGTCGAACGGCGATCTTGAGCTTAGGCAACTACCGAGGTACCCAAGCTCAGAGCAGGCAGATTCTGGTGGAGGCCTCATGGCACCAATGCCTGGGGCGGTAGTATCTACTGAAGTGTCGGTTGGAGACTCAGTAAAGAAAGGCCAACTATTATTGGTTCTTGAAGCAATGAAAATGGAACATCGGATTACGGCTCCTAGAGATGGCATAATTAGTGAGCTACAGGTTGCCCAAGGCGAGCAAGTGGCTAATGGTCAGTTGTTGGTTCGCTTATCCGAAGCCTGCAGTGACAATGAATCTGATAAGTCAGAGGAGAGGAGAAGTGAAGAGTGAGTGAATTTGAAGCAACACTTTATAAGGCGCATAAGGGTGCCGCGTGGATTACTTTAAACCGCCCAGAAAATCGCAATGCCTTATCTGCTGTGTTGGTAACAGAATTATATAATCATCTTGCTACTGCAAATCATGATGAATCTGTGCGCTGCATTGTGATTACCGGCTGTGATCCTGCTTTCTGTGCAGGAGCTGACTTGAAGAGTCCGCCGGGCCAAAGTATCGAGGGTGGCCGATCCGTGCCATATGCCGATGTACTCACGGCGATATTGAACAGTGACAAGCCAGTTATTGCGGGAGTTAATGGAGCCGCTTTCGCTGGTGGACTTGGTTTAATTGGCGCGGCTGATATTGTTATTGCCGCTGAAGACGCCACTTTTAGTTTTAGTGAAGTTCGAATTGGCGTTATACCTGCTGTAATTTCGGTCGTTTGTTTGCCAAAATTGGGAACTCATCATGGGATGAAACTGATTCTTACTGGAGAGCGTTTCAGTGGTGCCGAGGCAGTAAATTATGGCTTGGTGCATCGTGCTGTTCCCAAGTCTGAGTTGGCTTCTGAAGTGCAGAAAGAAATTGATGCAATTAATCTCGGTGGTCCTAACGCAGTAGTGGAATGCAAAAAACTTATTCGCCGTATTCCACAACTTACTACAGAGGAAGGTTTTAAAGAAGCGTCCGCCTGGAGTGCTAGAATGTTCAAGTCCGATGAAGGTGGTGAGGGTATTGCGGCCTTTAGAGAAAAGCGCAAACCTAGTTGGATTTCTCGAGATTAGTTTCAGCACAACTAGCTAAAACGAATGGGAAAAACTAAATTAAATATTCATCTGTGAGTAGAAAATGAGTGAAGTAATACGCATTGGCAATTGTAGTGGCTTTTATGGTGATCGATTAGGCGCTGCCAAAGAAATGGTGCAGGGCGGCGAGATTGATGTACTCAGTGGCGACTATCTTGCGGAGCTTACTATGGCGATCTTGCATGGCCAGAGAGAATCTCGCGGTGCGCAGCTCGGCTATGTTGGTACCTTTCTTAAGCAAGTAAAGGAAGTTGCTGCGGAGTGTTCCCAAAAAAATATCAAAATCGTTAGTAATGCCGGAGGATTGAATCCAAAAGGCATGGCTGAAGAAATAGAAAAAATATTAAAAGAGATCGGTGTAGAGTCGAAAGTGGCCTACATAGATGGTGATGACTTGGTTGGCGATATTGAACGCCTACAGAATGAAGGCGCGCCTTTTTTAAACATCGACAAAGGCATCCCTCTTTCCGAATCGGGTAATAAAGTTGTGACTGCCAATACTTATTTTGGCGGCTGGGCTATTAAGGAAGCGCTAGATCAAGGTGCTGATATCGTGGTTTGTCCGCGGGTAACCGATGCTGCTGTGGTGATTGGACCTGCCGCCTGGAAGTTTAATTGGGCCAGAGATGACTATGATGCGCTAGCTGGCGCTTTAACAGCAGGCCATATTATCGAATGTGGAGCTCAATGTTGTGGTGGCAATTATGCCTTCTTTGAAGAAGTGCCGAGTTATCGTGATGTCGGTTATCCAATCGCTGAAATAGAGGCCGATGGTTCATTCACAATTTCTAAACATCCAGGTACCGGCGGCCTGATTTCTGTGGGAACCATAACAGCTCAACTGCTTTACGAAATCGCCACACCAGAATATTATAACCCTGATGTCATCGCTCATTTTGATGCCATGAAACTACAGCAAGTGGGCGAGGATCGAGTACGTGTTAGCGGTTGTAAGGGCAGCAGTCCACCACTAACACACAAAGTTTGTATTAATACGCTTGGACCATGCAAACAATCTATGGAGGCGCTACTGACCGGGTTGGATATCGAAAAGAAAGCAGAAGTATATCTAGATGCAATCTTTCATAACCTTGGTGGTAGAGAACAGTTCCAAGATATTGATGTGCAGCTGATTCGTAGCGACCAGGAAAACCCAGCGAGTAATGAAGTAGCGCATGCCGCGCTGCGTTTGACAGTTACTACTGATGATCCGAAAAAGGTCGGCCGGTTGTTCCAGGCTAAAGTCACCGAACTAGGTTTAGCTAATATTCCTGGCAATACTAGCCGTGGTGCCGCTGGCTATAACGGAGTGCCAGTTTTAGTTTATTGGCCTGCACTATTAGACAGCAAATACGTCAGCGAACATGTGCATTTTAATGGACAGACTACTGAAGTACTGCCGACGCAACGATTGAGCTTGGTTGATGTGCGCGCGAATTTCCAGGTTGTAGATACAGGCAGCAGTCCGGCAGGCGAACTGACACAAATCGAAATGGGAAGATTGTTTGGTACTCGCTCTGGAGACAAGGGTGGCAGTGCCAACTGCGGTGTCTGGGCAAAAACAGATGAGGCATATTGTTTTTTACGTGACTACCTTACAGTAGAACAACTAAAAGCTATTGCTGAGGATTTAGCATGCTACCAGATAGAACGCTATGTGTTCCCGAATCTGCGAGCTATTAACTTTTATATCCATGACATCCTAGGAGATGGGGTTTCATCTAGCCATCGCATTGATCGGCAAGCGAAATCCATGGGTGAATACTTGCGGGCTAAATTGATCGAAGTTCCAGCTAGCCTAGTCTATCAGTCTTAGCAAGATCTGGAGATTCAAAGCTATTTCAAGCCCTCATTTACCATGCTCGAATTATTATGATATGATAAAAGATATGGGAACAAAGATTCAAAAATCTATTACTTCATTGTTGCTTGTCGCATTAATGCTGGGCTTATCCACTGCAGCGCTGGCGCAATCCAGAACCGCAATAGAAGTTGCTTCGTTGGGGCCTCAAGTTGGAGATCTGGTTCCAAATTTTCGCCTAATTGACCAGAACGGAACCCCTCAGACTCTTGAATCTATCGCCGGTCCTAACGGAACCATGTTGTTGTTCCATCGATCGGCAGATTGGTGACCCTACTGTAAAGCGCAACTCGTGGAGTTGCAGGACCGTCTCGAAGAGCTAAGCGCTTCTGGTATTGGCATTGCTGCTATTAGTTATGATTCACCAGAAGTGTTAGCAGAATTCGCGGAACGCCGTGGCATACGCTTCCCTCTATTGGCGGATGTTGATTCTTCTGTAATTACAGAATTTGGCATACTGAATACAGTTGCTGCAGAAGGTGTAGGTCCGAATAAAGATGATCCAAATATTGTTGCTGATGTAGCCAAGTACGTATCAGTATTTGGGTCTAGGCAAATGATCGTAGGAACGCCTTACCCTGGCACGTTTATGTTAGATGCTCAGGGCAGAGTTTCTTCGAGGTTTTTTGAAGAATTCTATAGAGAAAGAAATACAACTTCGAATGTAATGCTAAAGCTAGGCATTGGTGTATCTCCAATTGCAGCCATCGAAGGCTCCACTGCACAATTGAAATTCACTGCCTATCCTAGTAATTCGTCAATTACGGTGGGTACCCGTTTTTCCATAGCTGTTGATGTTGAACCCAATGAAAAAATGCATGTTTATGCTCCCGGCGCAGAGGGCAAGGGATACCGAGTGATCGGTCTCAACCTTGAGGAAGAATCAATGGTCAGGTATGAACCGGTAGAGTTTCCAGAATCGGAAATCTACTATTTCGAACCTTTGGATGAGTATGTTCCCGTGTACCATGAACCATTCACCATCTTGCAAGAGATCGTCGTGCATGCTGATGAAACGGTGGAAGCCAGAATGGCAGAGATGGACACTTTGACGTTGTCAGGCTCGCTTGAGTTTCAAGCGTGTGATGACGCAATCTGCTATTTGCCGACCAGTATCCCGCTTTCTTTTACTCTAGATCTTGATAATCCAGATAGACAGCGCGCAACAACTCGCTAATTCCCCGAAACAACGCTATTTACTCATTGCTTTTTGTGGCCAGCATCATTAAGGTGCGCATGCTCAATTGAATGGTGTGCAAGGTTACCCGAAACATGCCTGTACTTTGTCGAGCACTCCCTAAATCCGACTTGAAATATGACTTGCCTTTTCATAGTGGCTACGAGTGTTCCAGTTCTTGATTCATATGCTCGACAATTCAGCGTTCCCTAAAGTGGGCGCATTTTGCAGGAATATCCATGACTACTGATATCGCTAGCTCGTTTACTGAACTGGCTCTCTCGAAGCAAATTCTTAAGGCCCTAGACGTAGTAGGGTATGAAACGCCTTCTCCAATTCAGGCTGAAACTATTCCTCATCTTTTGAATGGGTCAGATGTATTGGGTCAAGCTCAAACTGGCACTGGAAAGACCGCAGCCTTTGCCCTGCCTTTGTTATCAAAGCTAGATCTTAAACAGAAAGATCCCCAAGTAATGGTTCTTGCGCCAACTCGAGAATTAGCAATTCAGGTAGCAGAAGCATTTCAAACCTATGCTAGCCAGTTGAAAAACTTCCACGTACTGCCTGTTTATGGTGGCCAGGACTACAGTGGTCAGATCCGTGCACTTCGGCGTGGAGTGCATGTGGTGGTTGGAACTCCGGGAAGAGTTATGGATCATATGCGCAAGGGTACGCTGAAATTAGATTCACTCAAGACTCTAGTGCTGGACGAAGCGGATGAAATGCTGCGAATGGGTTTCATCGATGATGTGGAGTGGATTCTTGAGCAGACACCAGATACTCGTCAGATAGCTCTATTTTCAGCCACTATGCCTAAAGAGGTTAAGCGAATAGCAAAACAGCATCTGAATAACCCAAAAGAAATTACGATTAAGCAAAGAACAGCCACTGCAGATTTAATTCGCCAAAGATTCTGGCCAGTTAGCGGTATGCACAAGCTTGACGCTCTTACTCGAATACT
>CAWKZI010000031.1:0-11298 GCA_963854365.1 Gammaproteobacteria bacterium | reverse complement strand
ATTCTACTCATCCGCATGGGGTGAAAACACTGACGATGGCTTAAGACTGGTTGCCTATAACCAAACTAAAAACCAAATTCAGCTTACTTCAATTTCATTTCTAAAAACTGACGAAGAATCTGAACCAGTCAATATAAACCTCAATTTGACAGTACCCGCTCTTGGTTACGCCGACGTGGATTTACCTTACATCGATCTGCTGCTTGGAAATAAATGCATAGATAGAACCATGATGGAAAATTGGAAGTTGGTGGAAGTATCTAATTACACGCTCAATCCTTCTGTACGAAATCTAATAATCGAAGATACTGATTCATTCAGAATTTATCAGTGTGTTGAGAATGTCTCAACTACTTGGACAGAGCTTTCAAACTTCACAGAACGGGAATACGAAGAATGGGTTTTGTTTCACTTTGAGAACCGCAGAGAGTACTAATTTCAAAAGAAGTTAATCAACTATAGCCAAAACTATTAATGTAAACTAACGAAAATAAAATAATTTTATTTTACACATGCGAAATATTGCCTTCTCCGTTTATTTAGACTTCTTACCTGTCTTTATTTTTAATATGAGAATCACTCTCTAATAAGACCTACCCCAACAAGATTCCACCATATTCGACAAAGAAAGGCGCGAAAACCAAACTCAATATTGCAGACAGTTTAATGAGAATATTAAGCGATGGCCCTGAAGTATCCTTTAGCGGATCACCGACAGTATCTCCAACTACTGCGGCAACATGCTCATCCGAACCTTTACCACCGTGGTGTCCGGCTTCGATATATTTCTTAGCGTTATCCCAAGCACCACCACTATTAGAGGAGGCAATTGCAAGCACGCCGCCAGCGACTAAGGAGCCTACAAGAATTCCAGCTACGGCTTCGACTCCGAACAAGTATCCTGTCACTAATGGAGTACCCATTATGAGCACACCGGGAGCGATCATTTCTCTTAGTGCCGCTTGAGTTGAAATTGCAACACATTGCGCGTAATCAGGCTCGCCAGTACCTTCCATAATTCCAGGAATAGTCTTGAACTGACGGCGAACCTCTTCAATCATGGCAAAGGCTGCTTTACCAACAGACTTCATGGTCATGGCAGTGAATAAAAATGGTAATACTGCACCAACAAATACACTGGTATAAACAATAGGGTCTAGCAAGCTCATCACAATTGGCTCACCCATAAGTGTAGATGAAGCAGTTATGAAAGCTGCGAATAGCGCCAAAGAAGTAAGTATGGCAGCGCCGATAGCGAAGCCTTTACCAATCGCAGCAGTTGTATTTCCTGCAGAATCTAGAATATCGGTACGACGTCTAACTTCTTTGTCTAAGCCGACCATTTCAGCGATTCCACCGGCGTTATCAGCTACCGGCCCATAGGCGTCGATCATCAGCGCGATAACCAGCGTACCAAGCATACCAAGTGATGCGATTGCCACACCATACATTCCTGCTAAATCCCAAGAGATGAAGATGCTCGCGGCAATACAAAGATACGGAAGCAGAGTACTCTTATAACCCAGCGCCAAGCCATAAATGATGTTAGTAGCTACACCTGTCTCGCAAGACTTCGCCAATTCTTGTACTGGACCATATTTTTCTGACGTGTAGTATCCAGTTAGTAGACCAACAGCCAAACCCGAAACAAGACCGGCCAAAAAGCACCCGTAAACACCCATATTAGTATACTGCTCGCCATTTAATTCAAATGTTTCAGGTATCAATGCGCCAGTAAAAAAGAACATTACGATACCCATCAAAACACTGGAGATGATAAGTAACTTCATCAGTGCCGGCGCGACATCATCTTCGCTTTTTACTCCAACCAATAATTTGGTGATCAAACTAATTGGGATACCAATAGCACTAATCAAAATAGGATATAACAAAGCATTAGGATCCGCTGCGAAAACAACAGCGCTGATTACCATAGCAGCACAAGTACTTTCCGCGCATGAGCCAAATAGATCCGCACCCATTCCGGCAACATCACCCACATTATCTCCTACATTATCAGCAATTACTGCTGGGTTTCGAGGATCGTCTTCTGGGATACCCTGCTCTACTTTGCCCACCAAGTCAGCACCAACATCTGCAGCCTTAGTGAATATTCCACCGCCTACACGAGCAAATAATGCAATAGTCGACCCGCCTAGACCAAATCCTGCGATGACTTCCATGAGAATATGATTATTTGCTTCGCCAAGATCTGACAGCAAAGTACTCATTACTAAATAAATCACTACCAATCCCAATACTGCTAAGCTTACAAGGGCGAAACCCATCACCGCGCCTGAATTAATCGCTACATCATAAGCATTGGAGATATCTTTCTTAGCGGATACAGTTGTTCTAGCATTTCCCTGAGTCGCAACTTTCATTCCGATGTAACCGGAAGCAATTGAAATAGCACCGCCAAACAAAAAAGCTATCGCCGTATATATCCCTTCTCTTATATCCGGGGTATGAGAATCATCAATAAGGAGAGCAATAACAATTGCGAATAACACCATGAATATGGTCAGGAATTTATATTCCTGCTTAAGAAACGCCATAGCTCCGGAGGCAATCGCACCATGAATAAACCTCAATCGAGTAGCATCTTTCTCATCCAGCCCCATATCGAGCGGTATACTGGTTACTTTCTTCATATAGAAAAACGCTACTGCTAGTCCAAACAGCGACAAAACTGTAGATACTGTAATGGTAATTCCCATGTCTAAATCTCTCTCCCCCAAAATGAATATGGAATGTTTATTTTTAAGGCGCGCACTTTACCATAACAGCCAGTACAAAAAAAGCGCACAACAAGCCTTGAACACTAGTAAATCAGTGGTTTTCAGAGGAATTTTAGGGATTGGTAATTTGCCATAGACAAAACTATGAATTGGGGCTATTTTTTCTTCGATTTTCTGCGCTTCTTAGCTTTGAGCCTTGACGGTTTAGAAGGCTCAGCGGCTCTAGCTTCACGAAAGGCATTTCTCAAGGCATCAATTTTAGCTTCCTTGCGCTTATGCAGCTGTGCTTCTTTCTTGGTTTCGAAATCTAAGACGTTTTTAGGCATAAAGAATTAGGGCACGCTAACTGGAATTAGTTTGAAATTGCTAAAGGTTACACACTAAGAGCGCATTACTGAGATTGTGCTCGCCGAATCAAATCGTCTTTTCGAACCTCCAACTCAACTATTTTCTCCTTAGCCAAAGGTTCGACAGTGTCCCCGCTGACAGGATCAGTTTCTTCATACTTAGCTTGCTCTAACGTGAGCACTTCAAGCAATTCTTCAGCAACTAAAATGGCTTCTTGTAACACTGCTGTAGCTGACTCATTAGTAGCAGTTCCAGACTGAATGGATGCTATTTGACGCTCTAGAGAACTAATTCGTTCTAGTTTTTCACGCCGCTCAGCTTCTACCAAGGCTATTGCCTCAAGTCGTTGCTGCGCTCGGCGCTCATCCTCTTCACGCTGCCGCCTTTCGATTTCAGCTCTAACTAAAGCTTCTGCTTCGTCGCGTTCAGCCTGCTCTCTTGCGCGCTCAGCCTGCACTCTTAATCGGTCACGAGCCGCCGCCTCTCTTTGTTGGCGTTCTGCCGCAGCTTGCTGGCGAGCTTGTTCCTCAGCAATACGCGTCGCTTTCTGCTCTATTGCTGCAACTTCCGCCTGCTGAGCCGCTAGCTCAGCATCGAGAGCAGCCTGCGAAGCACAGGCAGTCAAAAATATGACCAAAACGATTCCAATCAGAATTCTCAAAGATCTGCAGATAGTAGATACAATCTCAACATGTTTTTTTTGGCGAAAACTCATTAGCCGTTCCTCAATGAAGGCTTGTAACTGGCCAATAACAATCCTCGAGCTCAGTTTTTAGCTTAAAGTAGCCGGATGTTGACTCCAAGCTCTTGATTAATAATTTATTTTATATAAATTTATCGGATTTTGTGAATTTAATCATATTTTATAGCGATTACCGCACTATTTATCAGTAAAATCCCTAACTTCGGGAATTACTTAGCACATTATCGATCTATATTAATGACCTTTGGGAATTATTTACAGCCCAAACCGCAGTTAACAAGTGTCTCAATTGAATGAATTTGATAATCTAAATTGCCATTTAGACTGGCGATCGCATCGCAGTTCTTTTCAGGTCACTGAATAGGCTATCGAGATCATTTTAAATGCCAAATTATTCCGCAAATTACAAATGGCGAAGCCGACATCCCAAAATGGCCAAAATAACACCTAAGTTTACTAATCTTATTCTTCGAGCACTGTTGGCACTCATTTTGAGTATGCCATTCATAATTCTATTGCTGTCCATCCAAACCAGCCCGACGGTTAGCCAAGCAAGTCCATTAAGTTCTGCAGAGCTATCTATGATTGAAGATTTAATTTTAGAAAGCGCTCCTGCCTCACCATCAACTGCAAGCCGTCAGCAATTGCAGCTCAACCAGCATGAGCTAAATCTTCTGCTTCGATATAGTGGAGACGTAATGAATTTATCTCCAAACTGGGCAGCAAAAATGAAGCTCCATGACCAGTCTCTAAAATCTCAGGTCAGCGTAAAAATATTTGATAGTTTGCAACCACTTTACTTCAATATAACTGCAGAGCTTCGTGCCGAGAGTAATTCGCTTAAGTTATCCTCTTTAAGTTTTGGTAAAATGCAAATTCCTCAACAATTTCTTAATTTCACGCTAACACGGCTGAGAGCTAGATTAGAGACCTCAATACCCGCTTTCCGTGATTTAACTAAACTGATGGCCAACGTTGTAAATGTAGCCATTACTCCGGAGTGGGTAGATGTTGACTTATTGTGGGACCCAACATTGATCAGTCGAATTACTAATGAAGCACAACGGTTTTTTATTTCTGATCAAGATCAGCAACGAATAATGCATTATCACCAAGTCATCGCAGAGGTGGCTGACACCATCCCTGCAGATATAAGAGCTGTCTCGCTTAATACTTTCCTAATTCCCCTGTTTACTTCAGCCCAAAAGAGATCAAAAATTAGTGGTGATCCGATTGCAGAAAACCGAGCTATATTCCAAACTCTTGCAATATACGTGAACAAAGAAGGAATCGAGCAGCTGCTCAGCGAAGCAGTCGTCAGTACTATTGAAGAGGCTAAATTCATAGAAGTTCGTCTTCAACGAAGACAAGATTTGGCCCAACATTTAGTTTCTATTGCGGCCATAACGGCTTCTGCCGGAGCGGATTTTGCAGAATTGCTATCGACAACTAAAGAGGCTTACGATGCCCGTTATCGATCTGGTTTTAGCTTCTCCGACCTTACAGCAAATACTGTTGGTGTCTCTCTCTCAAGCCTTGCTACTAAAAATCCTACCTCAGCAATTAGAATGCAAGAGAGAATTATCTCGATTCAGAATGAGGCAGATTACATGCCAGAAGTTGGCAATAATCGCGATGGCTTATCTGAATCTGACTTTAATGAGTTGTATCAAGACCGGAATAGCGCTCGATATCAAGAAAAGCTCAGAGAAATCCAAAAGCTAATCAATGAAAGATCTTTGTTTGAAGGATTTTAGAGAGTATGTCTATTGGCTATAGTAATTTATTCTCCAAGTTGATTTTATTACAGAGAGCTTTTTAAATGACCGATCATCAACTCAGCGAGTTGCAGATTCAGGGATTGCGGCAGGAATTGCTGGAATCGAAGGATGCATTGGAGGATCAAATTAATTTAAGCACCGAAGCTACTGGCGTGGTGGTTTTGGATCAAACAGCAGTTGGGCGAGTTTCTCGAGTCGATGCAATGCAGCAACAGTCCATGGCAGTCTCTACAAAAGCGAAGGCGATAACCAAGCTAAAAAAAGTAGCTGAAGCGCTTAGTTCAATAAAGAATGGCGATTATGGTTATTGCCGTCGCTGTGATGAGCCTATTGCCTCGGCACGCTTGGCGGCTAAACCTGAGGCAAATCTCTGCATATTGTGTCAGGATAAGTTGGACCGCCAACAATAAATTAATATTAATAACAACGACAATAAGCTGTAATTTGTCTTACAAAACAAATTGATAAGTAACTTAGTAACTTCCAAAATCTCTGATACTGGTGTATAAACCGCTTCTCCAAAAATACTCACTCGCTTGAATCGAAAATAATGACTAAGAAAGGCTTCTCCACAATAAACTTGCATTCTGACCGCAAGGACAGTCCGGAACATGGCGTTCTTCACAAGGCTATACATCCGTCAGTTGCCTATGGCTATGATGATGCTAGAGAGTTGGCAGAAGTTTTCCAAGGCAAGAAAGCTGGCTACAATTATGGCCGCCAGTTGAACCCAACCGTAACAGCTCTTCAAAATCGCATCACTGCCATGGAAGAAGGTGTAGCCACAGTCGCTTTCTCTACGGGCATGGCAGCTATAGCAACCTCTTTTATATCACTTTTAAGGAGTGGTGATCATATTGTCTCAAGCGCATTTCTTTTTGGAAATACCAATAGCTTGTTTGGCACTCTGGAAAACCTTGGCATCGAAATTAGTTACGTCGATGCAACAGATGTTGCTGCAGTCAAAAATGCCACCCAGGAAAATACAAAAATTGTTTTTGTCGAAACCATAGCGAACCCAGTAACTCAAGTGGCGGATCTTGCAGCAATTGGGGATTTTTGTAAGGATGAAAAACTCATATACGTAGTTGATAATACCATGACGTCGCCACATCTATTTTTGCCTAAAAAAGTCTCTGCTAGTCTCGTAGTGAATTCTCTAACCAAATATATTGGCGGCCATGGCAATGCTCTTGGCGGCTCCATTACGGATACAGGACTCTTCGACTGGCAAAGCTTTGATAATATTTATGAAAATTATAAGAAAGAGCAGCCTAACTTATGGGGAATCACTCAGATCAAGAAGAAAGGGCTGCGAGATATGGGTTCTGCTCTAGGTCCCGAGGCGGCACATCATTTAGCGGTTGGCTCAGAAACACTGCCGATGAGAATGGATCGTGCTAGCTCAAACGCCCAACAGTTAGCGGAACTCTGTGATACGCACAACAACGTAAATAATACCTACTATCCTGGATTGCGCCACCACCCGCAACATAGCCGTGCCTGCGAACTCTTCAGAGGCTTTGGAGCAATTTTCAGCATCGACCTGGTTGATGGAATAGATTGTTTCGACGTGCTGAATAAAATGGAAACGGTGGTTTCTTCTAGTAACCTAGGTGATACCAGAACGCTAGGCATACCTGTTGCACATACCATTTATTTTGAGATGGGAGCTGAACGGCGGGCTTCAATGGGTATCGTTGACTCCTTGTTGCGTTTCTCTGTCGGCATTGAAGATATTTCTGACCTATTGGATGATTTTCATCAGGCCTTAAATCTGTAGACTGCAATGATTAAACTTCTGAACATTAATGACCTTGAAGAAGGCACTTCGCTTGGCCTAGATATCAACGATCTATATATGTTTGCGGTTAAAAAAAACGGTGATATTTATCTCTACTGGAATCGATGCCCTCACATAGGCACACCTTTGGAGTGGGAAGAAAATCGCTTTCTTGATGCTGATGCTTCTTTAATTCAGTGCTCAACTCACGGAGCTTTATTTCAAATTGATAACGGCTTGTGTCTGGCAGGCCCCTGCAAGGGCAAGCACCTCCAGAAAATAGTTTTTACAATTGAAAATGAATGTGTATTTATTGATGAATCAAAACTGCGCAACCCACACACTTTCACTTAGTTCTATGATTACTAAGCTTTATCGCTGCCTTCAACCGAGTCCCTAATTCTAAATTCACGAATTAAAAGTACCATAATTCCTTTTTTACAGCTTAACCGCCAATTTCCTAATTAATCTCACCTTAGATTCTTGCGAACTAAATTCTGTGCCATAGGCGAGTATTTCAACACCTTGTTTAGCGGCTTCTCGCAACAATTCTCCATACCGGGGATCAATTTCATCAGCTGGGGAAACCGTATCAATATGACTATGCTGTACGCAAAAAAACAATACACTACGATAACCCTTCTCACACATGTGAATCAGCTCTTGTAAATGTTTTTGACCTCGCATTGTAACTGCATCTGGAAAGAGGCCAAGACCATTACCCACCCCTAAGCTGACATTTTTAACCTCAACGTAACAATCAGCATGAAGTTGATTTCCAGGAGATTGTAAAAGAAAATCAACTCTGCTTTTTTGCTCGCCGTAAGCGACTTCAGCTCGAATTACTTCGTAGCCCGACAGTTCACTAATAATTCCCTGTTCCATTGCTTCATTGACTAGCTTATTAGCAATTCCGGTATTGATGCCAACCCTCTCAGCTTTATTGATTTCAATAAACTGCCAAGTATGGGGATACTTACGTTTAGGATTGGCTGAGGTGGAATACCAAACACGACTTCCAGGTATAGCACAATTTTTCATCGACCCAGTATTGGGGCAATGAATCGTAAGCACTTTGCCATTACTAGTTTCAACATCTGCCAGGAATCGCTTATAGCGCTTTATTAATATTCCCTGTTCTAAGGGCGGTTCAAATTCCATTAGGGTTTGATTCCTTGGAGTTGAAAACAAGGCAATTATCAAGAATTAGGAAAAAAACAGCGCTAAGCAAAATAAGGAATTCAAAGGCTGCTTTAGTTATTCAGTGCAGCTTCTAGTCTTGAAATTCCTAACTTCAAGTTTTCCATATTCGTTGTAAAAGCAATTCTCACATGTTCGAGGCTCTTAAAATCCCCAAAATCTGTACCTGGTGTTATAGCCACGCCATGATTTTCTAATAAATCAGAGCAAAATTTCTCACAATTGTTGGAAAATTTCCTAATTCCCGCATAGATATAAAAAGCGCCTTGAATGTTTCCAGATAATTCAAAACCAAGGTCGCGAAGAGCAACACTCAAAAAATTTCTGCGCTCTCTGAATGCCTCCCTTCTACTATCCAAGATTTCAATACATTCGCCTGAAAACGCAGCAAGTGCTCCATATTGTGCTATTGAAGATGCGGATATATAAAGATGCTGCGCCAGTATATTTGCTGTTTCAACATATTCGTCTGGCACCACTATCCAACCTAGCCGCCAACCGGTCATCCCAAAATATTTTGAAAAACTATTAACGACGAATGCAGATTGATCGATCTCCAACACGCTAGGCATATCCTCAATATAATTTAGCCCGTGGTAAATTTCATCTACGAGCAAATGCAACTGTTTGTTTTTAGCCCAAGCACAAACGTCAGTAAGGCGACTTCGTTCCATTATGGTACCTGTAGGATTACCCGGCGATGCCAGCCAGAGACCGCTGGTATTTTCTTGACAGCGATTCTCGAGCTGGCCGATGGTTGGTTGGAAGTTCTGTTCAAGACCCACAGGTATCAATTGCGGCTCGGCAGCCATCAAATGAATGAAATTTCGCACGCAAGGATAGGCGGGATCACTTAATAGAATTCCATCACCGCTTGAAACCAACAAGTTTGCTAATAAACCTAGCCCACCGCTCGCACCTGGCGTTATTAGGATCCGATCTGATGAAATCTCAACTCCATATTTCTCTCGGTAGTAACCAACTAGGCACTCTCTTAATTGGGGAATTCCTGATGCCGCTGTGTACTGAGTCAAACCTTCATCAAGTGCCTTCTTTGCCGCATTTATAATTGGTGCAGCTGTAGAAAAATCCGGCTCACCGACTTCCATATGAACGATTTTTCTACCTTGATCCTCTAGTTCTGAGGCACGTTGCACAATGCTCATAACGCGAAAAGGAGTCACCTTTTTGACGCTTCCTCGGATATTTGCTATTCGGTCGAGCATACTAAGTACCTAATATAGACTTTCTATTAACCTTTCTAGGTCTGACAACAAAGCAAAGCCACCTTTGTTCGCATGAATTACATTATAAAGGATCATTTTTTACAGCGGGTAAATATATGTGGCAGGATGCCAGCGAAAGTTACAATTATTTAGCATATTTTTTATGGCATCCCTTTGAAGAATCTGGTAGCTTACCCGCCTTTCTGAAAATCGAGCCATGAAAGCTAGTAGATACATGCCCCTTATATACATATATAAGCGACAAAGTAATTCGAATTTTCAGCACTTTATTTAACCTATAAAAACTATGAATGGCCCCAGCGAGCCTGCTTTAAAGCCCGCAGAAAAGTATGCCAAGAATAGATAGAGGCTTTAGAAATTATGCCTAATACTCAAAGCTCAGATACTCAACCAGTTCTTAAGAACTTCGTTCCGTACAAGCCAAAAAAAGGCGAAGAGTACATGAGCGAGGAACAGCGAGAACATTTCAAAAAGATCTTATTGGATTGGCGCAATCAACTTATGCAAGAAGTTGATCGTACGGTTAACCATATGCAAGATGATGCTGCGAACTATCCGGACCCAGCTGACCGGGCTACACAAGAAGAAGAATTTAGTCTTGAATTGCGCACCCGAGATCGAGAGAGAAAATTGATCAAGAAGATCGATAATACTATTGAGCTTATAGCCCAAGATGACTATGGGTTTTGTGAATCTTGTGGTATCGATATTGGCATTCGTCGGCTTGAAGCTCGACCAACAGCTAACAAATGCATTGATTGCAAAACTCTAGATGAAATTAAAGAAAAACAGTTAGGTAGTTAGCTCGGCCAACTGAAAATCGAACAATGCTTTAAGCTGTCTTACCTGATATCTTTCTGAACGAGACCAATAGTAGCTACTCATCAGTGAAAATTTTCCCCGGCATGATAAGTTTACTGCCGTGCAATTTTAATGCACATGATTAAACACTCAACTATTCCAAACTCCGCAGCCGGTCCTCATCGGACTCCAGCTTATATCGGTCGTTTCGCACCTTCACCATCAGGCCCTCTTCATTTTGGTTCTCTAATAACAGCACTGGCGAGCTATCTAGATGCTAAATCAAATAATGGAACATGGTTGGTAAGAATGGAGGATATAGATCCGCCTAGGGAATCGCCAGAAGCAGCGGCTGAAATACTCCGGCAACTGGAAACCTTGGGGCTATTTTGGGATGGAGAAATTCTTTATCAAAGTTCACGCCTTGATGATTATCAATCAATCTTAGAACGATTCGACAAGGCTGGCCTCTGTTATGCCTGTGATTGCACACGACCGCAAATCAAAGCCATGGGATCTGTTTACAACGGTTCCTGTCGAAAACAAACAAAAATACCTACTAACAATTTCGCAAGTCGAATCAAAACAACTAACAAGCTGATCGAAATTGAAGATTTAGTTCAAGGTCACTATGAACAAAATTTAGAACGGGACACCGGGGACTTCGTGCTGTGCAGAAAAGATGGATTAATTG
>CAWKZI010000030.1:0-11420 GCA_963854365.1 Gammaproteobacteria bacterium | reverse complement strand
CTAGTATGGAAGATGCATTCCAGCGCATGCAGAATGAAAATCCTCATTTGTCTGAGGCACAGGCTCGCCATCTAACCGTCCACGGCAGCAATCAAAATGAAGACGGTACCTTCGGCTGGAAATTCGACAACTATGTACGTTTTTTTGAATTCAGCGGTCGACCTACCGAAGAAGTAAGAGAGTTATGGGGTGATATTACTTGCCCTACTCTACTAGTACGTGGCGTTGAGTCCTGGGCATCTGACCCAGTGGCCGACGGCCGAAGCAAGAACTTCAATTGCCCTTTGGAGGTTGAAGCATTTGAAGAAGCTGGCCATTGGGTTCATCACGATCAGCTTGAAGGTTTTATTAAACGGGTCAGGGCCTTTCTGGCCGAGTAACTGAGCTAGAGTCGCTATTCAACACTGTATATTTGCCCTGACCCCATTTATGATGCAGCTAGACAAATTGATGAACTATTCCTTTTGGAGGCACCAAATGACATTACTGCTAAAACAGTCTGCTCGAATCAGATCTTTATTGACTTTGACCTTGTTGACTTTGACCTTTTTGGCCTGTGCTTCCGCCTTTTCGCAAGCAGACCGGCCTGACCTTGAAGGGATCTGGACCAATGCGTCTTTAACAAATCTCACTCGCCCTAGGGGAGTGGAAAGCCTGATCGTTTCACCCGAAGAAGCTCTGGCCATTTCTGCTGTGACGCCGATCGCTGGCCTTGAAGGTGGTCTCGACGAAGGCGACGGTATAAACAATACACCAGTCGCCTCAGGCGATGATTTTGGCACCCGAGCCTACAATAATTTTTGGGTTAGTCCTGGTTCGAACCTGGCCCTAGTCAAAGGCGAATATCGTAGTTCATATATCGTTGATCCAGCGAATGGCAGAGTGCCACGACTGGAAAACCCGCAGTTCGATTTTGAACGAGCTAGTTTTGGTACCCGCTATGCGACCGGCATCGGAGACTTTCGTGGACCAGAAGCTTTTCCTAATTCTGAAAGGTGTCTGTTAGGTTTTGGTAACAAGGCTGGGCCTGGAATGATGGGTGCGCTCTATAACAACACTTATCAATTCGTCCAAACCGATAACTACGTCATGATCGTAGTGGAGATGGTCCACGATGCACGTATTATTCCAATTTTTGAATCTGCCATTGAGGCGCAAGCAACACGACGTCCTGTCGAGCTTGAACAATGGTTTGGTGATTCTGTTGGTTGGTATGAAGACGACGTACTAGTGGTTGAAACTGTAAATATTAATCCACAACAAATGAGCCAGAGCTCAGTCCCCATTACCAAGGAAGGCCGAATCACCGAAAGATTTAGCCGTTATGCAGACAATGAGATTTTTTACCAGTTTACTGTTGAAGACAGCAATATTTACTTGCAACCCTGGACAGCAGAACTAAGTTTCCATGCAACTGAAGGCGGGATGTATGAATACGCTTGTCATGAAGGCAACTATTCAATGCCTGGCTCATTAGCTGGTGCCCGCCGCTTGGAGATGGACGCGGAGCAATAAAACGAATTAAAGGAATCAATTTTGATTCGGAGCTTACGAAATAGATAATGCAACTCCAATAAACCTGTGCGATAGGAATTCAGATCATTGTGAGAATAGCCCAAGTCTTATATTGCTTAAGGCTCTGGAAAAGTAAATTCTGAGCTTTATTTTTCAACTTCAGTTACTGGATTCCTTGCGCATCCATCTCTTGTCGCCTTTCTCCGCGAAGCAAATTAGTCATTCCATAATTTCCTTCGTGGCAGGCATATTCATATAGCAAACCATCAACTTGAGTCATTGGCACCATAGCAGTGATTTTGTCAGTAAACGTACCGGGATCATCGATCGTAAATTCATACTCAACGGTTACGTCGTTGACTCGAGTAAATCTTTCTATGAGAAATTTATCGTAAGAATCTCCATTGGGAGCACCGATAAGGCTCTGTGTCATGCCAGTAAAGTTTTTGGACTCAACGACTAGAGTATCCCCATCCCAATACCCCCGCGAATCGCCTGACCAAAGCCGGATACCATCATCGAGCCCTGAACCTTTACGCAATGGTACAATCCGAGCGTCATGCATCATTTCTGTAATTATGACTACATGATCACGATGCTGTACTAATTGGACATTATTATTGTAACTGCTGGGCATAAAGGGCGGTCCGGCATTAAAGCCAACAATGCAGCGCTCAGATAGACCGCGATCTTCGGGCCCATCTTTTGAGATTCCACCAACAACATACCGTACTGGACGTTCACCAGGAATATCATTACCCACGCCACCTCTTTGCATGGTAGCGCCTTCTGCCAATTCTGGAATACGTCCGTTTGCAGGATAAGTAATTAGTGACGTGCGAAGGTCATAGCCAATAGCAGCCCGCTCATACCAAAAAGAGTTGTAGCCGCCAACGCCGTTAAAATGCGATTCGGCTCTAGCCTCGAAAGAATCAATTGATTGTTTTCGATTTTCCTCATTTTCCTCTGGAGTTACATACTCTCGGTCACCATATTCTTCTGCGCGCTGCAGAGGCGTATGGGAAGCAAAATTCCAGACACCCTGTAAGTCTGGCTGACCATATTCAGTTTTTGAGGGCACATAGTCCGCTTGCGCAAAGGCTAAGACAGTAAGAGGAAAAATTGCGCAGGCAGTAATGTTGATTACAATATCTTTTAATTTGCGTTGTAATTTTATTTTCCCTGTCATTATAGGTTTAGGCTCGATAGTCACATTAATGTTCCTTGTTTTTTTAATTTTGAAGACTATGATTTTTGAATCATAATATTAGTGAAATTTCATCACAGCACAATTAATTAATCTAACTCAAACACTTCTGCGATTTGAGCAGGCTCCTTGTCTAGAGTATTGAAGCAGACATACCGCCTTCCCATTGTGAGAAGAGAGAGCAAATGACTTTGCAGAACTTGGCATAAATACTTTCCTGCATGAATTCATCTTATAGCTTGCTTTTGTTGTCTATACAATTCTGTGGGTATTTACTAAAGACCTTCATTTATTATTCTGCATCAGATTCCAAACGTCTAGCGCCAATTAATATACCGGTCATTCCGTAATTCCCCTCATGACAAGCATATTCATAAATTTCTTCATCAATTTTTGAAAGCGGATACTCGCCGGTGAAATCATCAGTGAAAACTGAAGGATCATTTACGGTGAAGCCATAGATTATTTTTCGATCTGAATCCCTTTTAAAGGTTTCGATAAGCGTGAGATTTTCGATTGGTATGCCTCGAAGTGTTTGCCAATTGTTAAAATATTTGGTTTCCACAACTAAGGTGTCCCCTTCCCAACGTCCAATAGAATCGCCCATCCATTTTCTTTGAGCAGCCGCGGCAGGGTTGTGCTTATCGGTTATCTTGATGATCCGAGTATCGTGAGACATTTCTGTAGTTAGGCTTACATACCCTGGAGATTGAGTAAGCTGCAAATGACTGTTATAAATACTAGGGCGCATGACCGGGCTCGAGAAATTTCCGTTGAGCAAACATCGCTCCCCTAGACCACGACCTTCGGGGCCATCATTGCGACCTGGCTGGTTCGCTTGGCGCGCACTCATACGTTCCGCAAACCCCACTACTCGTTCTGGCATGCGGCCGTTCGCCGGACTGGTAATAGCAGAAGTACGGAATTCTCCATCAATGGTAGGAATGAACTTGGCGTCTTCGCGCCAGAATAAATCATAGTTACCTAGTGAAGGCAGCGATTCGGCTATTTCCGGTGCTGCACGACCAGGGTCTAGTGGTTCATTAGCTAGATCGAAACGCTGCTGGACGGCGCGCTCCAACTCCACTGCTTCCTGCTCCGTATACGCACGTTTCTCGCCCAGTTCCACTGGCCTCTCGAATGGCATGATAGTGGCGTGCTTCCAAACCCCTTGAAAGTCTGGCACGCCCCATTCGGTCATAGGACCTTCATAGCTCTGCGCAACAGCGCTAGTGCTAAGAAGGCTGATAAACACTAGGGGGATAAGGGTTCTCATAGCTGGATTCCTAATAATTGGGCTCTCAATAACTGATCCTTTCAATAGGAGAGCTCTTAATAACCGACTCACAATAGAGGTTTGCATTATTAATGAGGAAATTATTGCCCGTTAAGGTATCACAAGACTCAGGCTCGATGGGCTTCTTATTGACGTACATTAGAACTCGCTATCAGGAAGTAAAATTATCACCTTGACAGTATCTGGTGCGGGGATTACTTTGACAGGCTGGTTTTGTTCATATTTTACTAGGAAGACACCGTATCTTCAGGGCATAAGAAGAATTAGAACAGTCATTCTCCACTTTTGATTTTTAAATTTCACTCTGGCCCCTTGAGTTTCAGAGAATTAGAGCAAGTAACATCCAACTGGTGAAAAATAGATGGATCGGTCAGAGTTGAGATGACCCGCCTGGAGCCATAATGAATACCCCCAAACTTATAGCAAAAATCAGTCTTTTTGGCGCGCTTGCGCTAGTGGTGATTATAGTAATCGCTGGAATCATCACTCCTAATATTGCAAAGCAAACGGATGGATTAGATACCATTGGCTCCATTTCCGTTGCTACTACGACCACAAGCCCTTCCGCCCTAGTCGATCAATACTGCGTTGTCTGCCATAACGAAACGTTGAACACAGGTGGGCTGGCATTAGACAATTTCGATGTAAATAACGTTCAGGATCACCCTGATGTCTGGGAAAGAGTTCTTCGAAAACTCCGAGCCAACGCCATGCCTCCAACGGGAATGCCCAGACCCGATGAGGCAAGCTTCACCCAGTTTGCGTCCTACTTATCTGATTCGCTAGACACACTGGCATTAAACAACCCAAATCCTGGCCGTACAGCAACGTTCAGTCGCTTGAGCCGATTACAATATGAAAATGCAATTCGTGACCTCTTGGCGATTGAAGTAGACGTGTCTGAATTGCTTCCTAAAGACGATGCCAGCTTCGGTTTTGACAATGTCAATCTAACTAATCTTTCTCCTGCACTAATGGAACGATACTTAGCAGCGGCACAAAAAATTAGTCGCTTAGCAGTAGGCAGTCCGCTTAATAGTCCTGCGACCCATGTTGAACAAGTTACTGCCAACCTAACTCAAGAGGACCGCCTCGAAGGGCTGCCTTTTGGCACCCGAGGTGGAACAACATTTACTTATCAATTCCCCCGCGATGGCGATTACAGAATCGACATATTGCTGGCTCGCGACCGCAACGAAAATATTGAAGGATTAACAGAAACGCATGAGATGGAAGTCTCAATCGATGGCGCGCGCGTCAAGGTCTTCGAGATCTCTCCAAATCGTTCTGAGCGCTTCGCTACCTTTTATTATTCTGATCAAGGCGCAGGTACGGGACTGATGACAAATGTTTCTATTCCTGCTGGCCCACACGAAGTGACGGTAACTTTTTTAAGAAAAAACTCTGCTCTACTGGAAAGCACACGGCAACCCTATATCGCTCACTTTAATCGCGATCGAACCCCACGGCAGCAACCAGCGGTGCATTCAGTTGCTATAGCTGGCCCATTTGAGTCCAGTGGGATTTCGCAAACCCCTAGCCGAGAACGAATCTTTAGCTGCGTACCTGATGAATCAATCGACACTATAGAGTGTGCCACTTCTATTGTTTCTTCCATCGCGCAAAAAGCCTTTCGCAGACCCGTTGCCGAAGACGACATCGCCACACCATTGGCATTTTTCGAACGAGCAAATAGTGAGTCAGGATTCGAAGCGGGAATTGAAATGGCTATTCGAGCCATTTTAGTTAGCCCTGAATTTCTCTTTCGCATCGAACAAGACCCAGTGGATTTTGCTTCTGGCACTGTTTACGCTTTGAATGATGTTGAGCTTGCCTCGCGGTTGTCTTTCTTTTTATGGAGCACAATTCCTGACAAAGAATTGATGAACCTAGCGATTAATGATCAACTCAGTGAGCCCAAAGTTTTGGAATCGCAAGTTGAACGGATGCTAACAGATCCAAAGGCAGTTTCTTTGGCTGCAGACTTTGCCAATCAATGGTTATATTTGCGTAATCTCGATGGCGTCGAACCCAACACACGATTGTTTCCAAATTTTGACGACAATCTTAGGCAATCCATGCGACAAGAAACTGAACTGTTGTTTGGAAATATCATTTCTGAAGATCGCAATGTGATGGAGTTGTTAAGCGCCGATTATACTTTCCTCAATGAACGACTCGCGCGGCACTATGACATTCCTAATGTCTATGGCGATCATTTTCGCAAAGTCACCCTTCCTGCAGGTAGCCCGCGAGTCGGCTTACTAGGGCACGGCAGCATTCTTACAGTAACCTCATACGCAACCCGAACCTCACCGGTTATGCGCGGCAAATGGGTATTAGATAACGTACTAGGCATACCGCCGCCGCCTCCACCAGATGATGTGCCGGCACTGCCGGAGAACCAGTCTGAAGTAATTGTGCTAACCATGCGCGAACGAATGGCTCAACATCGAGCAAACCCCGCTTGCGCTCAATGCCATGAGGTTATGGATCCGATTGGCTTAGTGTTCGAGAATTTTGACGCAATTGGACGTGCGCGCGTGGTAAACAGCGATCAACCAGCCATCGATACAAAAGGCAATTTGCCAGGTGGGAAACCTTTAGTTGGGGTTAATGGTTTACGCACCGACCTGCTTAGCAATCCTGATGCCTTCGTTGGCACTATGAGTGAGAAATTAATGACCTATGCACTTGGTCGCGGACTGGAATATTACGATGCGCCCGCTATACGCAAGATCTTAAATCATGCTGCTAAAGATGATTATCGATTCAGTTCATTGGTGGTCGCTATAGTTAACAGCACTCCCTTTCAGATGAGGAGAACATTATGATTATTACAAAGAAAGCCTTACCTAGGCGTAGTTTTTTGCGCGGAATCGGCGCTGCTATCGCTTTGCCAATGTTAGACGCCATGGTACCCGCACTTGCGCAATCTGGAACCGCTTCAGAATCAACTCGTCGACTCGGCTACTTCTATATCCCCATGGGAATGAACCCAACCCCTTGGGTACCAAAAAAAGTGGGGGCCTTAACTGAGCTAACTCCATCATTGTCTTCACTGACGCCGTTCCTAAAAAACCTCAACGTGATTTCCAATATAGAAATTCGTGATGCCTATACGACTGGCAATCATGCTTCCTCCAACTGCGCATTCCTAAGTTGTGTAAAAGCTTTGCGAACTGAGGGTAGTGATTATTTCCTTGGCACAACGGTGGACCAGATTGCCGCGCAAGTGATTGGTAGCGAGACTCCGATTCCTTCTCTAGAGCTTGGGGCCGACTTAATATCCTTAGTGGGCAATTGCGATAATGGTTATGCCTGTGCTTATCAGAACAGCTTGTCTTGGTCGTCACCCACCACACCTCTGCCTATAGAAGGCGACCCACGCGTATTATTTGAACGTCTATTTGGCGATGGCGGCACACCGGAACAACGCAAAGCAGAACTGGATAAGAATGCCAGCTTGCTAGACTGGGTAATGAATGACATAGCTAATTACCAAAAGACTCTGGGCGCTAGCGATCTTGTTAAAATGGATGAATATCTCACTACGGTGCGCGAAGTCGAACGCCGCGTGCACTTAGCTCAACAACAAACTGATGCTTCACCCCTACCTGACCTTTCGCGCCCAACCAGCGTGCCAGAAGAATGGGAAGATCATGTAAAACTAATGATCGATCTACAAACTTTAGCCCTACAAGCGGATTTAACTCGAGTTGTGTCTTTTCAACTAGCAAGAGAAGCGAGTACGCGCAGCTATCCACAAATTGGTGTTAGCGAACCACACCATCCAGTTTCCCATCATGCCAACGATCCTGTTCAATTAGAGAAATTATCTAAAATTAACAAGTATCATGTATCACTCTTTGGATACTTATTAGAAAAACTCGATTCAGTGGATGAAGGTAACGGTACGCTGCTTGATAATACAACATACTTAATGGGCAGCGGCATGGGTAATCCTGACGTGCATGATCATTCGAACCTCCCTATTGTCGTGGCCAGCGGCGCCAATACCGGCATTCATGGCGGCAGGCACATAAGCTTCCAAGAGCAGCAACCTCTTGCTAATTTACATCTCAGCTTGTTAGATAGCATGGGTGTTCATCTTGAAAGCTTTGCTGATAGTTCTGGCAGAATGGATGAGCTGTTCCATCAAACTGCTTAAGAGTTGAGCATAAGAATATGAAATTCAATTTTAGAAAGTCAATGCTGTTAACAATCTTGCCATTGCTTTTCTCTTTTGCGAATGCTGAGAGTGCAGAACAAGATACGCGACTAATTGACGCGGTAAACGCGCAAGATTTGTCGACGTTCCGAGTACTACTGGATCAAGGTCTTGATGTAAACGAAGCAGAGTCCGATGGTACTCGCGCTCTCCACTGGGCAGTACATCGTGATAATGTCGGTATGACTAGGCAACTAATCGCAGCTGGCGCCCATGTGAATGCAAAAAACCGTTATGAGGTTGCTGCGCTCTCATTAGCGGCAAATAATGGTAATGCAGAAATAGTTAAACTCCTGCTTAACGCAGGCGCCGATGTTAATACCACCATGAGCGAAAATGAAACTGCCTTACTCACTGCAGCTCGCTCCGGTGTCACCGAGATTGTGCAACTTCTTCTTGATGGTGGAGCAGATGTCAATACTGCTGAAAGCTGGCGCGGACAGACTCCTCTGATGTGGGCAGCCGGCGAAGACAATCGGGCAGTAGTTGAACTACTGCTTGCCAGCGGTGCTACTTTGGATTCTCGCTCCGATAAAGGCTTTACTGCATTGTTATTCGCAACACGAGAAGGTCATTCAGAAGTCGTTGCAAGCTTATTAAGTCACGGTGCTGATATAACTGAATCATTGCCCGCCCGCGCTGGAATAATTACCGAAAATGGTACAGGAACTGCCACTCAAACAGGAATGAATGGCTTACTTTTAGCAGCTGGCAGTGCTCATTTTGGAACAGCAGCTCTATTATTGGAAGCAGGTGCTGATCCAAATCATAGCCCACTAGGGTGGACCCCTCTTCACCAAGTTTCGTGGGTACGTAAAGCGGGGCAGTCAGGCAGTAATAACCCAACACCAGAAGGTTCAGGTGAATTAGGGAGTTTAGATTTTGTTCGCAAGCTCGTTGAACATGGAGCTGATTTAAATGCACTCGCCAGTGGCCGACCGCCGGTGGGAGTAAGCAGCTTAAATATGGAAAGTAGTACTCCGTTTTTATTAGCTTCCAGAAGTGCTGACGTAGACCTATTACGCTTGTTAGTGGAGCTTGGCGCCGACCCAGAAATTCCTAATATAGATCAAAGCACGCCTTTAATGGTAGCAGCTGGACTCGGAACTGAATCCCCTGGGGAAGACCCAGGCACTGAAAGTGAAATATTAGAATCAGTAAAGTACATATTAAGTTTAGGGAGTGACATTAACGCTGTGGATGAGCGCGGCAATACTGCCATGCACGGTGCTGCCTATAAACACGCACCCTCAGTCGTTGAATATCTTGATCAGCAGGGAGCTGAAATATCGATATGGAGTCAGGAAAATGATTTTGGCCATACTCCATTAATCATTGCAGCAGGAATTCACAGAGGAATGAATATAGTAAGTTCCAGGGTTACCGAGACTGCAATTCAAGAACTAATGAATCAATACGCATTGCCGAAATAGCCAGCTTATTTTCCGTTGATACCAACCGGAGCTAGTAATACTATGGACGAAGTAGCTACACCTAATAACAACAAATTCAAATTATGGATTGGTAGTGGTCTTGCCGTACTGTTGGTAAGCGCAATTTTAGGGTTTATCATTTACTCCAACATATGCCCCTGCGAAACATCCCCCGGCGGATTTTTATTTGGCGAGCGAGTTGATGAGCCTGTCGCCGATTGGAATCTAACCACTGCTAATGAAGAAAATCTTTGCCAACTACAAATCTGGGCAGGTATACGACCCCATTCTATAAACCTCAATTGCATGGCTACACCAGAAGGTGAACTATTTTTAAGTTGCTCTGTTTGTACTCGTAAATATTGGGCAGCGCGAGTTGGAGAAGATGAATCTGCAACACTCAGACTTGGCAATCTTGTATATCCTGTTGTAATAAATCGTGAAACAGACCCGAGAGCTATGGACCGTTCCTTTCGAGCTAGAGTAGAAAAACTCCAACATACCGATCTGGAAACCATGGTTACTCCAAGGCCGCCACTCAATCAAATCCGCTTCGATCACTGGTGGACATTTCGAGTAACTTCTCGCGGTTAAACTAATTGCTCCTATTACGACCTTTTTCCCTATCGACTGACTAAGTGTAGGGTTACTATACTTACTATGTATGGAATTCCCAATTACTGGGAGCCTCTAATAAATTTCGAGTAAGATCCACGCTTTATGTCCACCTCAATCACCGAATGGTTTCAACTTCATCAAAATTTTCTATGGCTTTTTACTATCGGTGTTGATCTTAGCTTTGCAATAATTCTATTCCGTTTATTTGGTCGACAGGGTCTCTACGCTAGTATTGTTATCAGTCTGCTATTGGCTAATTTACAAGGGCCGAAGCTAACTGAAATTTTTGGCATGCAAACCAGCATGGGTGTTATTCTCTATTCCAGCATTTACTTTGCAACAGATTTACTTAGTGAGCGTTACGGTAAGCAAGAAGCCACTCGGGCAGTGATGATTGGTTTTGTGGTGAGCGTGATTATTATCGTAATGATAAGTATTAGTCTGATGTATCTTCCAGCCACAGATCCTGAAACGGCTGGCTTAGCCCAAAGCATGCATCAAGCGACGTCCACTCTATTCACTTTCACTCCCAGATTTGTCTTAGGTTCCCTCCTTGCGTATTTGATCAGCCAGCGATTCGATGTGTGGATTTTTCATAAGATAAAAGCAAAAACACAGGGCCGGCATCTCTGGTTACGAAATAATGCCTCAACGATGGCTTCACAAGCGATCGATACTTTAATCTACGGCATTGTTGTGTGGTGGGGAGTGGTAGATTTTGCCACAGCTATGCAATTAGCTCTGGCTAAGTATTTATTTAAAGTCATCATTGCTCTAGTGGATACCCCCTTTATTTATCTCGCCCGAGATTGGGATGTAGATTCCAAGGATTGGGTGTACGAGAAGCAGTCCTAAATAAGCTGTGAGCATTAAGAGTACTGAAAGAAAAATCTCTACAGGATTAGCTTTGTATTGTATATTCCTTCTGCGCTATTAAGACGAAGTCCAATTTTACTAAAATTCTCAATTTGTAAATAAGACCACAACTATTGCTCTTCGCCTAGAACAACTTTATAACTAACCAACTATCGGAACTGTTATGCCTTTACCTGAATGTATGCAAGGACGCCTTTCTATTCCCGCCGTGGGAGCTCCTCTATTTATAATTTCGAATCCCGA
>CAWKZI010000029.1:0-11725 GCA_963854365.1 Gammaproteobacteria bacterium | reverse complement strand
CCATTAAGTTCACATACATATTGGGCTGCCAATGAAAACTCCGCAGGGTTCCCATCACCTTCACTAGCAAACTGCATATTAGATATCCGTATCCTATCACCACATGTCGCCACGTCAGACAAGCTAAATCCAGTTCTACCACCGGGCCGAGTTAAGAAGACACCACGCTTCTCTACCATGTCAGCATAACTTGGATAGTAGGAAGCAAAAACGAAATCCCAATTATTTTGAAATTCTCCTGCCACAGCTACTGCTGACCTAAAAATGACTACTGATGGCGAAGAATCCTCAGGCCAACCAAAGTTCCGCGCGACTTCTACGACATCCCTCATTGTATAACCATCATTGATGCTACACGCAAAACTTCGCTCGACTATATTGTTTGTCTGTGCGAACAGAGGTGAGACACTAAAAGCTAAAAAAGCAAAAGTAATTAATCTAATCTTCATAACTAAAATCCTTAGTTTTTATTTTTGTTAATTCGCGGCTTGGTAAACACGACTAGTTGCCCACATTGATGGTCTGTCACATGAGAAAGCAGGTGCGGAATTGCCTCGGAGCGGCCTGAAACCATCTCTCTGCATATCCATACGCTCAGTTAACTCCTGTCTAGTTGGCCCGACTTGAGCCAAAATAAAGTCGAAGTTTATATTCAGTGGTCCTCCCACTCCTGGCAACCACATTTGAAGCAATGTGTTATTCCCTGCAGCTGATACATTTTCTGCTGCAGTACGAAGCCTATTGTAAGCACCTCTAGTAGACGCCCCCTCATTGAGAGAACACTGGCGTGTTAGCATCGCAGTCTCGGGTGCTAATCCATCGCCTGGGTTGACGGCGATATTTCTAACAACCATGGGATTGCCACAAGAAATAGGAAGCCGACCGTAGGAACCGTTGCCACTGCTAACACGGCGATCTACCATTTCGGTGTAACTTGAATAGTAGGCAGCAATTTGAAAATCCCAATCTTCTTGGTATTGAGATGTAGTATAAATTGGTCGTCTAAAGAAAATCATGTTCGGGGCGTTGTCATCAAAATCTAATTCTCTGGCCCTTTCCACAACGTCATTAAAACTGAATCGGTCGTCAGTAATGATGCAGCTTGTCATACGAACTAAAGCACCGGAGGGCACCTCAAGGTCTTGTGCGTGCGTTAAAACAGACCCTAAGCAAAGTATTAGGAAGGAAAGTAGCGAAATTGTTTTCTTCATGTTTTTAGTCCTCGAAAATGTCAATTAGGAATGATTCAGAATAAGTATTATTACCAGACATCCATCACCTAACAATTCATAAGGTGATTATTTTGATAATTAATGCTTAAAATAGGTCAAATAAAATCATGAAATGAATATAATTCGAAAGTCGGTATCTATTCGACTTCTTTATTGAGGCGTGGTCAAACATAAAGATAACAGTCGCTTAAGCGAAAATTTAAAGTAGAGAGGACAAAGTGCGTGATGAAATGGGCATAATACTTTTAGCCGCTAAACTAAGCTAAATTAGGTTAGTTTATTATTGAATGTCGTTATATTTTTTAAGCCATGGCATGCTCAATCTCAATCAACGCGATTCACAGTATTTACATTGCTAAGAATTTCTTCCATGTAATCGACGATCTCTGTTTCCATGTTATGCTTTTTTTCAGATAAGGCCTGAAACTCTCGCCATTGACTAGCGCCAGTTGTAAAGAATTCCCGTAATAAATTCGTATTTTTTAACATGTAGTCGTTATAAATGTTATCGCACATGCAGCCCAAAGTTGTTCCTAAAGCGCTCGCTATTTTTTCGGCATCGTTTAAAGATATTGCTCCATTTTGTTTCTGGTCCTGAAATCTCTGAATTTTGCTTATATCCATATCTACTAACTCAGCAAATCGAGCCAGTGTATATTTTTTTTGTTTTAATATTTTTCGCATATTTTTGCGAAAGCTTTCAGATGCGCCGATACTATAATTTATTTCTTTAGTAGCCATAATTCATAACCTTGAAACTCCTCTTATATTAGCTGCTCAGAATGTAAGCGCTAATTTTGCGTTCTGACAACCCATCTTCTTAGGGTAGAAGCTATAGAGCTATTCTAAATCCACATATAATTAGTATTACTATTTTAAATTTAAGCCATTATTAATCAAAAAATATGTAACCCCCATAAATTCAATATAATAGGATTAAAGTGAAATTATTAATTTAATTATGAATTTTACTAAAGATAGTATTACTAGTTATAAAATAAACTATTTAAGAGGATATTGTAAAGCTTTATCGGGAACGATTATCATTTACGACAAAAAGCAGAAAAGGGTTAAACCATGTGTAGACCAATTACCCGAAGCACTTTGGCACCTTGAATATTTGGTTTTGCCTTAGAGGTGATACAGATAGTTTCTTTGTTTGGCTGTAAAACTAGCCAGTAAGGAGTGATAATATTTAGGAAATTGTCGTCAACACTAGGAAAATCCTTCGCAGAGCAAACGAGCGTTAGCCCTTTTGAAAAATATTGTATGCGATGTGATTTATTTTCACTTTCAGCAAAAACTGGGACCGCCTTATCCGCCCATATATTGATGGTGCCAAATGCAAAATTCCGAACCAGAGCTGGAGGGGTTTTACCGGAAGTCGTTTCATGAATTGCGTAGCTAGTTATATTTGAGTTTCGATGCTCGGGGTTAATTCGATGTGGAGCTATTTTTAAAAAATTTGAAATTTTAATTAAATTTTCAAGAGAAAGATTACTATCTCCGCGCAAAATAGAGCCAAAGAAAGAATCGGACCAACCCATCTGGCGACTTGCCTCAATTTGAGTGGTTTTATTTATCCTTGAAAAATACTTCCATTCTTCTTTTAGATTACTAATGGTGTCACTATTTTTTTTAGGCATTTTTATCAGCTTTTAATTATTCAATATTTATAACTTAATTATGTTATTTTATGTTTAGCATTATCTGTTCCATAACGTCAAAATGAAAGGTTTAGATCATAATTAAGTAAAATATTTGCTATCAATTAAAAGCCTCTTTCATGAATAAATTTGAAATATATTCACATTAAACGGACTTAAGATTTTAGCAGAGTGCCTTTAAAAGCCCAATTTTATCCAGTTTCCTGATAGTCTAGAATCATAACAATGCCCCCTACTAAGAGTATTTATTTGTGCGGAAAGTTTCTTTTTTGGTGTGCTTGCTGATGTTAAATCTAGTATCTTCCAAGTTTGAATGTAAACAGTAACGAGCGTGTAAAGAATGAAATTAAAAAAATTGACTTTATTTAGCCTCGCCTTCAGCGTGTTGATATTTCTCCAAGATGTGACTGCTCAGACGTCGATACTCGAACGTCAGCAAGAAATGTTTCGCCGTAACGTAGGATCTGCAGAACAGCAGCGGAAACAGTTTCCACCCCATCGAATTGCCGGTAACCTTTATTATGTTGGCTCAGAAAGCCTTGCATCTTTCTTAGTTGCGACATCCGAAGGCCATATTCTGATCAATACGAATTGGGAAGATGGTGTCGAAAACCTTCTTACCTCTGTCAAGGATTTAGGATTCGATCTTGAAGATATCGAAATCATTCTCGGTAGTCATGCGCATGGTGATCATATGCAAGGCGATGCGGCGGTCAAAGAGCTAACCGGAGCAGCTGTAATGACTATGGCTGAAGATGTTCCTGGGTTACAGCGCATTCAACCGAATGGCAAACCCCACCCCATTGACCGTGTTCTTGAGGATGGCGAAAGGGTGACGCTTGGTGATTCAACGCTTGTTGCACGGCTCACTCCAGGCCATACACCGGGCTGCACAACATGGACGATGGCCGTCGAAGAGAATGGTGAAATTTATAATGTTGTGATTGTCGGTAGCATGGGAAGCAATCCCGGCTTTCAGTTTGTAAACAACACGGCAAATCCAACTATTGCTGATCAGTACAAGCGAGGCTTTTCAGTGCTGAATTCACTCGCTGTTGATATTCCCCTTGCTTCACACCCAGCAATGTACAATATGATCGATAAATATGAACGCCGGGGACAATCGCCAAATCCCTATATCGATCCCGAGGGCTATAGGGCAGAGCTCAAAGCCGTAGAGACCTTGTTTTTGGATGTCCTAGCGGCGCAAGAGAAAGAAGCAGCGGGCTTAAGCAAATAATTGGTGCTTATGTAGAACCTTTAGAGAATAATTTTCTAGAATGAATGAACTACTAACATCAGTAATTCTGCATTGTTTTCGGTTTTTGTTAATGCAGATATTTATTCTATTTGGAGATAATTTATGAATATAGAAAAGAAATTATTCAGGGATGGTCCTTATTCAGATTTCTTCTCTCAAGGTGTCCAAGTTGGGAATATTTTAACTCTTGCCGGTCAGCTTGGAGATGGAAAAGACGGGGAGATCCCTGAAAACATTAAAGAACAAATGGAAAATTGCTATGACAATATCCAAAACGTCCTTAAAAAATTCGGAGCTTCTCTTGAGAATGTCATTGATGAAACTTGGTTCGTTACTGATGTTGAAGAGTGCATGAATAATGTTGGTGAGATATTTCAAGCGAGAGAGTTTATCTATGGATGCAAACCAGAAGTGTCACAAACTTTAATTGGGATTACGGCACTAGTATCACCCGACTATAAAATTGAAATAAAATGCATCGCTTATCTTTAACCAATATAGTAGTTAATACTGGTCAAAGAAATCTGTCAATAGATGTTTATGTAATAGACTAGCAAGACTGGTCATAAATTAAGGAGCTTTTGTATGCCTGTTTCCTTTGAAGGCGGATGTCATTGTGGTTCTGTGCGTTATGTTTGCTCGAAAGAGCCTGTTACCGTCGTAAATTGTCATTGTGAAGATTGCCAAACAATTGCTGGCTCTCCATTTATAACTGGCGTTATTGTACCGGAAGGCTCTGTAAAAATAGATGGCGAACTAAAAAGTTATAGAACCAAGGCGGACAGTGGCAACGATATAACACGAAATTTTTGCCCCGCGTGCGGAACGAGAATATCCGTGGAGCTAGAGGGAGGTATCGGAATTGGAATGAGCTACACAACTATGGACGATAACTCTTGGCTAGAACCAGCGGTGGAGTTTTATACGAGTAACGCACAGCCTTGGGTATCCTTATGTTCAAAAACAGAAAAGCTTACCCATATGACTTGAGAATATTTAATGAACAAACTAAGAACAACAATCCTACTCTGCTTTTCTGTTGCATAGGTTCATGGCTGTTTGTTTTCTATATATGCCTCGACCCTTATTAAGTGAAGTTCAAAAGGACCATCTGTTTTGTCGTACTGGTATAAACCGAATTCAGTAATCTGACTGGTATCGAGTTCAAGACCGTCGAGCCTGAACCCTCTAAACTGAGGGGAAAAATTCGTGAATGGGATATCGATTACGTTCGTTTCGTCAGCCAAAGTTTCGAAATCAGCCCAATAATTAACTCGCCGACCACGCCATCGAGCATCCGTTTGCAATTGCCAAGTGTACCGACGTCCGTCTGCCTTAACCTTTACTCTTATTCCAGTATAAGCGGACAAGTCTAGTTTTAAAGGTTGTGTGCGGATGGAGCTGAAACCGCCGCCGTTCGTGTTGGTATTGCCAGAAAAAATCAGCTGCCCCGAAGAAATATCAAATCCTCCTTCGCTTCTTCCTCCCATGACGTTATCATTTTGCACGTACCAGCCAAAGTCAGGACTGTCAGCATTAAAACTAGTAAGAAATAGGGTGTCCAATTCGTCAGACTCCGAGGTGCTGAGAGGTGCACATAATAGGGCGAATAGAATTATGCCGCAGGAAAGTGCGGTTGAATGTGAAAAATATATGTTGTTAATTGTCATGGCATTATATACGGCTATATTTAACCATCAGATCATAAACGATTCTGATAAACCGAAGTTTTTGGACAGTATAGAAGGAAGTTTCTTCAATCTATAAAAAAGGAGTTTCCGGTACGTATACAATTCTCGGTGGGCGCGTGCAATGCACTCAGTGCAAGGCTATGAGTAAGCACACCAGACTCCGTTGCAGCGCCACGGCGATCAAGGGTAAGACCGTATGTTAGAACAATTCGGCACATCACTCTTCGTAGCAAATGGCCCCATAGTCTCCTTCTATGGCATCCCCTACCCCACGCGCATGGCGCTGGCGAAACTCGCTGATGGCAGTGTATGGGTCTGGTCGCCGGTCAGGCTAAGTGAAGAATTATTCAATGAAGTGCAGGCCATCGGACCAGTCAGGCACATCGTTTCACCGAACAAGATACATCATTTGTTTCTGCAGGAATGGAAAGATCGCTGGCCAGAGGCGCGCATGTATGCGCCACCGGGCCTCGTGCGCAGAATACCGACGCTCGATTTTGACACAGAGCTAGGAGACGATCCTGAAGCTGCCTGGGATACAGAAATCGACCAGGTTATCTTCCATGGCTCATTCGCTATGGAAGAAGTCGTCTTTTTCCATCGACCTTCGAGTACCGCTATTTTCTGCGATCTCATCCAGCGACACCCCGAGTCACAGATGACTGGTTGGAAAGGCATGTTGATGCGCCTGGACGGCCTGGTGGGAGAGAAAGGCAGCACGCCGCGAGAATGGCGAGCAAGTTTTACAAAGCGCAAACGAACGCGCGCCGCACTGGAGACTGTTCTTGGCTGGAATGCCGAATGCCTCCTGATTGCACACGGTGAATGTGCAGCTCATGGGGCGAGTAAAATCATAGAAACGAGCCTGGGATGGATATAGACCGCTCGGTTTATATACCCCCCTCGATACACAGGTAGGAATCCCACTATGTATATACATACTAATACGCTCAAACGATTCTGCTAAGATTAGGTTTCCGAACTCTATAAAAAGGGGAATATTGCGGAAGGTTTAGCAGTAATGGGTTTTGTTTTCGGAATGGTCGGGGTTGTAGCATTAGTTCGACTAGAAAATCTTACAAAGACTCTGAAACAAAAGGGAATCCTCGAAGAGGATTACAAAGTTTGAACCTCCATCGCTCCGGGGAAGTCGAACCCCTGATGGTGCCAGAATATCCTCAAAATAGAACAACCTAAAAGGATTTACGATGAGCTATATGCAACTCACCTATTTGCATCTTGGCACTTTAGCGCCGGCCTTTGTCTTGGGTACGTACTTACTGATTAATCGCAAGGGCACCCCAGCCCATCAGTTGCTTGGCAAACTCTACATGGGATTAATGCTATTTACCGCTACCGTGACCCTCTTTATGGAGGCTCAAGTCGGCCCTATACTGTTAAATCATTTTGGTTACCTTCATTTACTTAGTTTGTTAGTCCTCCGCACTGTGCCCTTAGCCTATATGGCGGCAAGGCGCGGTAATATAAAAGCACACAAACGCCATATGATTGGTATGTATATTGGCGCACTGCTTTTGGCGGGTGGCTTCACACTGATGCCTGGGCGCTTAATGTACATGTGGCTCTTTGGCTAATCTTTATTGCTGCGGTTCTTTATCTAATACTTGCATTAGGTGGAATTAACAATTCTTATTGCTCTTCTGGTTCCGGCCAATAGCGGACCTTGAAACTACTGTATTTTACTCTGACCTAAATTATTGAACTGACTGTCCCAACTGATTTCTCTTGATTTGTTGCTTCTTCTGCGAGCGCTTCCTGTACCCGTGCCCCGCGTAGAATATTCACCATGCCGTAGTTGCCTTCATGACAGGCATATTCATAGAAAGGTGCATACTGTTCATGGAAGAGAGTCTAGACAAGCTAGACGTGATACCAGCGCCTCACTAACAGAGATTCGTTATCTAGAAGAAAAAGCATTTCTCACTGGTATGTTCCCCCCTGGCACAGAGCATATACGAGGAAGGAAGCCTATAGGCATCTAGTTCATCATCATTGATTCGAGGTTGTTCTCTTAAAGATTTACTTTTACCCCTCCCACTTTTAGGCCGCTTTTCTCAGAAGTTGCCGCAGCCCGGAGAGAACCTACAGAGGGGCCGCCAGGCTATCGCCTCCTCCTTGTGAAGCTCGGATGATCTCAACTCCCGAACAGTTAAGCAGAGTTTCGGTAGAACTTGATATCTACCTCCTATAAAACCTCTAATAGCTTCTCGGCAAACAAATTGTTCATCGGTGTGCAGAGAGGCATTGTAAGTGGCGAGTTCGGTTTCACTCATCTTTTCAAAGGATGGCCCGGCTGCGCTCTCGCACGAAGATAAACCGAGCAGAACAAATAACAACATTAGATAACGCTTAATCATATATTGGTCCTTGCACGCACAAGATTTAGGAACCTTATCACGTTTAATCGTCTAAACTAGGAAACAAAATTGTAGCTGATTGTCCTTATTTGTAACTCAGTGTCTTATGGCGTTAGATCTCACCACTTGTTTTTATAGACCGCTCGGTTTATATACCCACCCCCGAGGTACCCACCACTTGTCCAAGTAGGTTCCATCGCACCCCTATACATACTATGGTGGACGAACGGTTTGATATTTTTAGGTAAGCGGTTTTTTTGAAGTGTTTCCTGACACTAAATTCAGTCTTTCAGCACGATGCATATGACTATATATCTTGCTAAGATGCTCCTCCCATGTGTAATAAAAATTACTATATTACACTCTTTAATATGTTAATTATGGAGATCTAAATGTCAGAAGAATTAGGAAAGTATTCATTAAAATTAGCGGGAAATACTTATACTTCAAACGAAACGGGGGATGTAACGATTCATCAAAATTGGGAAGGAACGGCCGATGGCTTTGGCACTGTATTCGGTACGCTTATTTTCGGCCCAACTCCTCCATCTAGTTTAAATGAAGGTGGTAAGATTAAATGGGTTTCACAAGCATTTTTGGACGATGGCACGACCGTGGTAGGGCAAGGTGAAGGTACATGGGAAACTCCCCCAAATGCGCACATTGCTAAAACTTTTTTACTGATTAATATTTCCGACGGCACTCAGATTAGAAGTGAGGGGGAAATGGCGCTCGAAAGCCTAGAATGGAATGGAACCATATACAGTGCTTGATGAATCTGCTCACGTGGAGCAAATAAATATCAACGTGCTTCCATTCCCTTCACAGCGCTCAGGTAAAGTAAAAGTTAGAAAACAGGTATTTTTGGCCGCACTTTTGAGCCTAAGCCTATCTTTGCCACTATGGGCTGCCGAAACACCTGGCACTGGCACTTTTTCCGAGGATCAGTTCGAACGCGGTGCAACCCTTTATCAGGAACAGTGTGGCTTTTGTCATGGCACACAGCTGGAAGGCGGTGCAGCGCCGCCTCTTGCAGGCGCTACATTCCGCCGTACCTGGTCTATGTTCGGGGCGAACGTTGCCGAGCTGTTTAACCGCATCGCCACAACCATGCCGCCGCGGGAGGGAGGAACGCTCACCGAAACAGAGAACCTGGATATTCTGGCGTTCACATTAGGAACCAATAATGTCCTTCAGGGAACCGAAGAACTGCGGAATGACTATGACTACCTGGCCAGCATTCCCATCGCGCGAGGCGATGAACAGCTGGATATTGCTGCCACTTTTATAGAAGGCGATTTCGGTTTGGAGCCTACCGGTGAAGGCCCCGACATGCAGGCGCTCATAGATGCTGGCGATAACATCGAGGACTGGCTGCATCACAACAAGAGTTACCAAGGCGTGCGTTACTCCACCCTTGATGAGATCAACATTACGAATGTGGATCAGTTGCAGCAAGTCTGTGCCTATCAGTTAAACAGTAATATGCCTCTCCATACGGGCCCTATCGTTTACCAGGGCATCATGTATGTGACCGATGCACAGCGCACTGCTGCATTAAATGCTGCCACCTGCCAAGAGATCTGGTCTCATACCTGGGTGCCGAAGGACCGGACCGTGTGGCCGAATAATCGCGGCGTCGCCATCAAGGACGGCTATGTGGTTAGAGGAACGCCCGATGGTTATTTGTTCGCCCTGGATTCTGCCAACGGTAATCTATTATGGGCAAGGCAGGTGGCCGATCCTTGGCTGGGTGAGACCTTCACCATGCCGCCATCAATATTCGAAGACATGATTCTTATTGGCCCAGCAGGAAGTGAAAATGCCATCTCCGGCTGGCTCGGTGCGTTTTCTCTCGAAGACGGCGACCTGTTATGGAAATTCTATACAGTGCCTGAGGCGGCAGCGGGTGGCGGGCCCAGCTGGGGTAACCCGGAAGATATCAAGCTTGGAGGTGGCGCAATCTGGACACCCTTGAGTTTCGACCTTGAACTTGAAGAAGTCTATGTTGCAGTGACTAATCCAGCGCCGGATTTGCCTGCCTATCTGCGCCCAGGAGACAACCTCTATACCAACTGCATCGTGGCATTGGATATCCGTACCGGCGAGTTGAAATGGTACAAGTCGATCGTTCCCAATGATGACCATGACTGGGATCTCACGCAGGTAACACCTGTCTTAAAGGCGGGAATCGACAACGTGTCGAGAGACCTGGTTGCAACAGTCGGCAAAGACGGCATACTGCGGACCCTCGATAAAGAGAGCAAAGATGCTCTGTATGAAACGCCGGTGACGACAATCATGAACTATGACGTCCCGGTAACCCGTGAAGGCGTTGTGGCTTGCCCCGGGGTTACTGGCGGCGTGCTTTGGAGCAGTCCAGCCTACCATCGAGATGAAAAAATTCTTGTGATATCCGCGATTGACTATTGCAGTCGTTTTACTGCTGCTGCAGAAGTGGAACATGTACCAGGCCAGCTCTACATGGGCGGATCCACACCAGGAGTGGGAGAAGCAACAGGCTGGATTACAGCAATTGATGTGGAATCCGGTGCCGTACGCTGGAGATTTCAAACGCCACTACCACAAGTGAGTGCAATCACCGCAACTGCGGGAGGGCTTATAGTCAGCGGGACCCAGGATGGCAGTCTGTTGTTGTTCGATGCGGCTAGTGGAGAATTACTGCGTACAATCTACACGGGGGCAAGCATCGCCGGTGGCAATATTTCTTACGGCGTAGATGGGAAACAATTCCTAGCCGTAGCCACAGGAACAGGCATGATGACTTTTTCGATTCCCCAGATGGGGCGTCCGCGAGCCAACAGCATCATCGTTTACGCATTGCCTTAATTGATTAGAAGTATCTAGAGGAGCTTAGATAAATAGTTGGTGCCCGGGGCCGGAATCGAACCTCACTCTAAACTGTTGATACTAATAAATAATAATCTTGCACCTTAGATAGCTAGGGCAAAAGCTAGGGCATAAATAATTTACTTAACCCTTCAGCCCCCCCCTGAATTATATCGAAGTGGCACTGATATATCAGACCGGGGAGGCCTTTTGATCGCACTTAATAATTATTGTACCTGCACCGACACACTTAATGAGATTTTAAAAAATTTAAAAAAAGTTTTCTATTCAACTCTGAACCTCTCAAAAGTTCCTCGTGGACCGGGTCTGACATAGATCGTTACTTCTGCGGATTGGGAAACAATATTGCGGTTAGAATTTTCCCAATTATAAGTTCCAACCAATGATTGAATGTTGTTACCGCTTCGATAATTAATGTTATGTTGCTCCAAAAATGTTTCAACTGCTTCTCTATCTGAGTCTTGATTGAGAGTAGTAGCGATTTCATTATAGATGTAGCTTCGTGCGCTACAAGATGGGTCTACTTTAAAACTCAGAGTCTGAGATATCCCCACAAAATATTTAGAGAATTCAACAGAGTAAACTAGCATTCACTGATTTCATTGATCATTTTGGAGAATATTGA
>CAWKZI010000028.1:0-11753 GCA_963854365.1 Gammaproteobacteria bacterium | reverse complement strand
TCTGCATTGACAGCTTGCTTTGCCATAACGCTTGCAGCTCTTTGGCTTTCGCCTGATATGGTGTCTGTCATAATTTTTGCCTACTATATATAGTATTAATAGCTTTCTGATTGAATTAAATTGATGTTATAGGTCACTAATCGACACAAGCTTTATAAACTTTACTCGAATTATTATTATATTTCTTAAGAATAACCTGTCAGATGAGCTGATTTAATAAACTTTAGAGGATTATCTGTAACTATTTGATTAGAGGCAATAAAATGAGTGTTTTCAATGGCTATACGAGCGTTATATCCGAGCATTTTTACTGGATAATCTCTACGAGTCCAACATCAATAACCGTTGCATATATAACCTCTCCAGACTCTTGATTTCTGACTCTAATCCGATCGCCAATATAACCATCTTCTATAGCCAGCACTTCTATGGTTAAAGTGAATTGAGGTTTTTTTAGTTGGAGAGTAGTAGATGTGTCTGCTAGAACATGAGGTTGTATCGTTATATCTGAAAAACGGATAATGGCCCCTGGCGTCAAGCGCCTTTTTGCTATGGCTCTATCCAATTGCGAGGGAGTAGTAATAGCATCGCTAGGTAATTTCACAAGTACGGATTCTTCCCGCGAATTTGAAGGGTCGAACCTACTGCCACGCTCAAGCGGGTCAGTTACTACCATTGCTTGCGCTGAAATAGTAAAGTCATTTTTGGTCAGTGTTGTACCTGCTATAAGGTCTTCGGTAATCACTGAGTTTAAGGTTGCCGAAAAGTCAAACCGCTGATTAAAAGATGTTTCGGCAGCTGGTGTAATGACGGAATCAACCATTGAGGCCGTCAGCGCTTGCCCTTTTTTAAGGTCTCTATTCGTCACGAATAGGGTTAATGCCTCATCAAATTGATTAAAGCGTACTATTTGACCTCTACTTACGTTTACCTTTAGCAGTCTTCCCTCTGCTTCTGCCTTGCTAGTTAGCGTGTTACTCCCTAAAACAGAGCCTTCCTTGCTTAACTCGAAATCTTGTGATGATAAGACTTCACCCTGCATTAGTGGGCGGGCATAGATTAAAACTTCGCTCTCCGCGCGTATTTGTATACGCAGTACCGCTGTCCAATCTTGATCTTCGCACTTTACTTGGACGTTCGATTTTGAGCCAAACGCAAAATTTACTTCAAAGTCTTTGATACAATCAGGGACTATAAATCTCCTATCGTTCGCCTGGACTTCAACATAGCTAGTATCAACTCTTTCTTGAGAGGCGACCCAATTCTTAACATTTTCGACTAGCTTAGTTTTAGAATCTGTATTGATGTTTTGCGCATAACTCGAGGGCGTACTAATGACGATAGTCGCAATGAGGAATATCACTGACTTTATAAATGCCCGAATCCAAAGAATATTTTTGAAGATCATAAATCTAGTTTAAAGAAAAGTTATTAGTAAAGCTATTAAGGTGCCGCTTGCCGCTTGCCGCTTGCCGCTTTGTTGCCGCTTTCAGTAGTGCATTCAACGAGTCCCAAATTGTCATGCCTGAGAAGAAGGGAATTCTAAATCCGTAACTAGCTGTTTTAAATGAGTAAATTCTAGTTAATCATCATGTAATTCTAGTTCTGGCATGGTTCGTGCTTTACAACATACTAACAGTAACAGTGCCCGTTGGCAGAACGACTTAATTTAGAACCATTATATACAGAAAGAAAATGAGCTATGGCCAAACCACTAGATAACTATTTCGCCTTTAATCATGCAGCCATGACAGTTAAGAGTCAAAGGCTTGAGCTGATCTCAGGGAATATCGCGAATGCATCTACGCCAGGGTTTAAAGCGAAAGATTTAGATTTCTCTAGCCTTTTGCATAGATCATTCGGCAAATCTGGAAATGGGCCTGAGATATCTTTAGGAGTAACAGATTCGAAACATATGGGACACTTTGACGGGCCCGGCTGGACCGATACGAAGTCTGCTGTCACATATCATGTGCCACTGGCGCCAAGTTTGGACAACAATACTGTAGAGATAGGAATCGAACAGGCCAGGTATGGACGAGCTATAGCCGATTATCAGGCGTCATTGCAATTTATGGAAGGTAAGATAGCCGGCTTGCGAAAAGCATTTAGAGGAGATTAGAACATGTCATTTGAAAAAATTATGGCAATAGGTGGTACCGGCCTTAATGCACAGTTAGTCCGGATGAATGCCACCGCCAGTAACTTAGCTAATGTAGGTGTTGTATCCGGGACTGAGGCAACCGCTTTCCGCGCTCAGCGTCCTGTTTTTTCAGCTCTATTAGATGGAGAAACAGCAGGAGGCTATGAAGATTTGGCAGGTGGTGTGCGTATAGAAAGAATCGTTAGTGATACTAAGCCTATTGAGCAGATCTATGAGCCAGGCAACGCTATGGCCAATGAAGATGGATACGTCTTTAGCTCTAATGTCAGCGAAATTGAAGAGCTCGTAGATATGCTGGATGCCTCGCGCGCCTATCAAAACAATATCGAAGTGATTAGCAGCGCCAAAGATTTAATGATCAAGACATTAGGATTAATCAAAGTATAACTGGCTTCAGAAGCTAGATTGAAATTTAGGAGCAGAAAATGGGTGCCGAATTAACAGCCGCGCTACCGTCTAACATACTCACGACGAGGCAGTATGAAGATCAACAAGCGAAGTTACGGGTTCAAGAAGAAGATCTAGATAGGAATGCATTTCTAAAGCTGTTTACGACGCAGCTAAAAAATCAAAACCCTCTTGATCCGATGAATAACGAGGCCTTCGTTTCTCAGCTGGCCCAATTCTCTTCTCTTGAAGCGATGACTGGCGTGAGAACTTCCGTCGATGCGATGGCTGCTGATTCGAAATCAGGAAAATTTTTATTAGGGTCAAGCCTATTAGGTAAAAAGATCGAGCGAGTAGGAAGCTTAGCTACTATAAGTGTTGGGGGGGAAGTCACCTCAAATGCTAATTTACCAAAATCAGCAGATTCAGGAATTTTTAGGATTTATGATGCTTCGACTGACGAGCTAGTTTATACGGAAAATCTTAAGAATCTTCCGGAAGGTGGCGTAGACCTTACTTGGAATGGGCAAAACCAAGAAGGTGAAGAGATGCCAGCAGGTCAATACAAATTTGAGTTCATCGTAGATCGTGGCGGAGTTTCAACCACGGTGCCTCTTATAAATAAGCAATTAATTACAGCAGTGAGTTGGGATCAAACACTCGAAGAATTGAAAGTTGAAATTGAAGACGGAAGCGTGCTCAGCATGGCAGAAGTTGGACGTATACAAATTTAATCTAGGAGACAAAAAGAATGTCATTTTATACTTCATTAACAGGACTGCAAGCGGCAACTACCGAGTTGTCTGTTACATCAAATAATATCGCGAACGCTGGTACTTCAGGTTTCAAGCGCGCTGACGCAAATTTCGGTGACATCTATGCCAGCACGCCGCTTCAAAAAGCGGGCTCAATAGCGGGCTCTGGTGTTGCCTTAAAAGGAATTGTTCAGCAGCATACCCAAGGCAATATCGAGTTTTCGACTAATGCGCTAGATTTGGCCATCACAGGCGATGGTTACTTCAAGCTCAAGACTTCAGATGGCGCTGAGCTATTTACTCGTAATGGCGGCTTTATGTTAAATGATCAAAACCAGTTAGTTAATTCGGCTGGCCAGTCACTACAGGTGCTCCCGGTTGACTCTATAAATAACGCGAATTTTGAAGCTTCAACTAAGGGCATTACTGTTCAGCGTGCCACAGTTGGTGAATTTAAGGCGACGACTGAGATTAATTTAGGGCTGAATTTACCTTCAACTGCTACACCTATAACCACGGCGTTTAATGCTAATAAGCCAGATACTTACCACAAGACAACTGCCTTTACGACGTATGGGTCGAATGGGAAAGCTCAGCTTGCATCAATCTATTACGTAAAAACTGCAAATCCGACTGACGCTTCTCCCTATAGTAAATGGCAGACATACGTCACCATAGACGGTGCAGAAGTTAAATCTGCATTAACACAATCTGCATCAGCGGGAGACGATAAACAATTTATTAACAAATATGGTGAAATTAAAACTCAAAAAGAACTTGATGCCTATGCCAAGCTAACCAAAGATCCGGTGAGCGGTGAAGCAATTAATCAGGCTGAGTATCTTATTACTGCGGGTACTAATTACCGTAAATTCTCTTTGGATAATCTAAAGCCTCCTACTGACTCAGCAAGTGCAGCAACAACGACTTCTCTAGTTGCAGGTTCGGGTTATTTAAATGGCCTTAACCTTACCAATGGTAGCGTAGGAGTAGACTTTACGGGAGCTACCTTTAACAATGCTAAACTAGATAGAATGTTGCAGGTCAAGGTAGATGGCTCTATATGGCGAGACATAAGCCTTCCAAGGTTAATGACAAAGAGTCATCTTGCTGTGGGTGCGGGAGCTGCTGCAGGATCACAAATCTTGTCTGGCAAACAGATTGCACAGGAATTAACTAACGAGTTGAATAAAGCATTTGGTGATGAGCCGCTTTTCGATTTTAGCACGTTAGCTTCCACAAATTTTAATCTCAAGCGCTACGCGTCACCTGCTCCGGCTGTCGTCGCAGCTGGCAATTTTGTGACATTTAACATTGAAACCATAATTGAAAATAATGTTCCAGCGGGTGCAACTGGTGCGCAAATGTTTACCGGTGGAGCTGCGGCAGGTGCCCGGACGGCTACAGGCTGGCAAGTAGCTCAAGCAATGACTAGTCATCTACATGGTCTGGGTGCAACCTGGAACGATGTAACTGTTGAGTTTGATGAGAAAAATCAAGGCTTTAAATTTCATCAGACTAAAGATACTCCAGATACTATAAGTTTTGGTGTCACAGCAGGTGGTGGTGCGGCTGCAACTTCTACTCTATTCGGTGCCGCTGTTACAAACGTAAATAATAATACGATAGACGGAACGGTCCTCACAGCCAAGACAATTAACGGGTCGCAGCAACTATTGCAGGATGTAAGGGGTAACGGCGCGGCTCTGACCGCCAGTAGCCGCAGAGCGGGCCTGGAAGTTACATATGCTGGTGGCAAGTTTACTTTCAGTAGTGGGACAAGTGGTGACTCTTCCAGCATCGAAATCAGGGCTACAGAAACCGCCGCGAGTGCCGCGGGAACAGGTGCGGCGGGAGCAGTTGTCTACACCACCGGTGGTGATATGGCCAGAGATTTATTTGGTTTGACCGCTGATAATACTAAGTCCAGAGCGGTGAATAATAAAGATCAGATAACAGCGGCTGTCGAGTCGCTGGTAGAAAATATCCCTACGGTTAGGGGCCAAAAATCAACAGCAGCTTTTTTGACCGGCAATGCAATGGGTGTTGATACAGAACAAGCGTTTAATGTTACTGCCGCAAATCAGAGCGTCACTGCGGTTGTCGATGGCATTACAAATACTTTTAACTTAAAACTTGGTCAATACAATATTGATACATTCGTAACTCAGCTGCAGACCCAGCTCAATCGTATGGCTGATGCAAATGGCAAGACGGTTAGTAACCTTGTTGTTGGTGTTGATTCAGATAAAGGGGCACTCACGATAAAAGGTGCTACAACAACGACAAAGTCATTTATTCAAATATTGGGAAGTCAAGACTTCGGCCTGACAGACGTCCCAGTAGCCTTTGGTAAATCTTCCCAATGGTCAAAAATCGATTCAGATGTATTGGCTGGCAGCAAAATGTATGTGACTCAAAATGCCGCTACAGGACAATGGGTTGAAGGCGTCGACAAAAATGATTTTGATGCCGGTAACATTCCCTACTGGACTCCAATATTTCTTGATCGCGGTGAGATTACTTTTGACACATCAGGTGCGCTTGTCTCTCCTCAGAGCAAGTACGAACTCGAAAGCAAAATAGCGACAGGGAGTACGATACAGTTGGGATATACCGGCAGTACGCAGTACAACTCGGCGTTTGCAGCAATCTCTCAGTCACAAAATGGTAAGCCTGAGGGAGATCTTAATGGCATTAGTATTGCTGAGGATGGTCTTGTAGTAGCTAGCTACTCCAATGGATCACAAAAATCTCTTGGCAAGATTGTTGTTGCCAGCTTTAATTCAAACTCGGGTCTAAAGCAGCTTGGAGACTCATCTTGGACAGCGACTGCAGATTCGGGTGCAGCTAGACTCGGTGAGGCCGGTGCTGCTGGTTTTGGAACAATCCGGGCAGGTTCTAAAGAGCGTTCAAACGTGGATTTGACAAATGAGCTAGTTGACTTAATCGCGGCGCAACGTAACTTTCAGGCTAATGCTAAGGCGATTGAGACTAATAGCGCGATGACTAGCGCGATTATCAATATTCGTGGCTAGGCATAAGTTTTTTTAGGAGAATGGATCAGTGGATAAGCTAGTATTTACAGCGTTGAGCGGAGCCAAGACCGGTACGGTTCAGCGGACTATGCTGACCAATGATCTCGCTAATATTTCTACTGCTGGGTTTAAGCGAGCATCATTTCAGCGAGCTATTCCGACGCAGCTAGATGGGCCAGGTTTTCCCGTACGTTATCAGCCGTTAGTGGAAAATAATACTGATCTAATAAATCTGGCTCCGGGTACTAGAATGGATACTGGTAACCCGCTAGATGTAGCTTTCAATGGTCAAACGGTCCTCGGGGTCTTGGGTGAGCAGGGAGAAATAGCTTTCACTCGGCGTGGGGACCTTCGCGTGTCGGAGCTGGGATTTATCGAAACAGCGAATGGGAAATTAGTTGCTACAGAAGACGGGGGGCCATTAACTGTGCCTGCCGGAGGTAGCGTAAATATCACTCCTGATGGCACAGTATTTTTCAATGTAACGGTAGCGGAAGCGGGCGGAGTAGTGGCGCCAGTAGAAATAGGTCAGCTTCTAATGAGAGATGCATCCGGAACAACACTACAAAGACGGCTAGATGGTTTGTTTGAAGAGATTGGAGCTAACGGAGCTGGTGGTGATATCACGCCTGGGCCAGAAGCAGCCTCATTAACTTCTGGATCTCTTGAGGGTAGTAACGTGAACCCGGTCGAGGTTTTGGTAAGCCTTATGGATTATTATCGGTCGTTTGAGACCCAGATGAAAATTATTAAAAGTGCTGAAGAGTTAGATCAGACTGGAGCTCGACTCATGCAGTCGAGCTAACTAACAAAGTAGATTTAAAGGAAAAAAAATGGACGCTTCAATGTGGGTTGCAAAGACTGGTTTGACTGCTCAGTCAACTAGAATGACAGTGATTGCGAATAATTTAGCTAACGTAAATACCATTGGCTTTAAGAAAGACCGTGCGAATTTTGAAGACCTGTTGTATCAAAGAATTTCGCAGCCAGGTGCTCAAGCGGATGTTCAAGCAGATGCTCCTACAGGCTTAATGCTTGGAACGGGAACGCGCGTGGTGTCAACTGAGAAAATACACCGACAAGGAAATATGATTTCAACGGAAAACTCTCTTGATTTGGCTATTGCGGGTGATGGTTTCTTTCCTATCCAGCAGGCTGATGGGACTATTTCCTATACTAGAGATGGTTCTTTCAAGCTCTCTAGTCTGGGCGCTATAGTCACCGCGTCTGGAGAAGCAACTATTCCAGCAATAAATATCCCTCAAGATGCTACAAGTATAGCAGTGGGTAGAGATGGCACGGTGACAGTTGAGCTTGCTGGCGGAGGCGGTGCCGTTCAGGTCGGTCAATTTCAGATTTCAAGATTTGTAAATAATGCGGGGCTAATGGCGCAGGGCCGTAATCTGTATGCAGAAACGAATGCAAGTGGGCCGGCTATTGTCGGCGTCCCAGGAGACCAAGGAGCGGGGATGATTTCGCAAGGCACCTTGGAAGCCTCTAATGTAAATGTCGTAGAAGAAATGGTTAACATGATTGAGACTCAGAGGGCTTACGAAATTAATTCAAAAGCCATCTCTGCGGCTGACGGCATGCTTAGATTCTTAAATCAAAATCTCTAGTATTAATATAGGATTAGTTAAGTTATGAAATCTTTTGCTTTAGTGATTAGTCTGGTTAGCCTGATTTCAGTTGGGTGTTCTTCGGCGCAATTTGTTCCGACGAATGGGCTGGATGAGTTTGAGATAACATACCCTGAGCCCGTTTCGTTGTCTTCACAAAGAACCGGTTCTATTTTAGATAATGGATCAAATCTATATCCAGCGGGTCGTGCCTATTCGGCGGGTGCTGTTAGAGTAGGAGATATAGTCACAATTTTGCTGGCTGAGTCTGCACAAGCTTCTCGCGTTAATGGTTTATCGACTGAAAGGGTATCAACCAATTCGATTACGCCTGGCGTTTTCCCTGGACAAACTCTCTTTGATGAATATGCGAATCTTGCAGATTTGGGTTCTACCATTAGTAGTGAAGGCAATGGAACCGCTGGGCAATCTGCCTCATTGACTGGGAGTATTTCCGCGGTCGTAGTTGAGGTAATGAGTAACGGTAACTTAGTTGTATTTGGTGAGAAGCAACTAGAATTGAATGAGGGAAGTGAATATATCCGTGTTCGCGGAGTAGTGAGGCAGGAAGATATTCAACCGAATAATACTGTATTGTCGCGTCGACTCGCGAACGCTCAATTTTCTTATAGCGGTGCAGGAGCATTAGCTCGTTCAACCAAAACACCACCAATAACAAATATTTTATTTAGTCTATGGCCGTTTTGAGTGCCAAGGAAATTATAACCATGCATTCTCGTTTTACTAAAATAGTATGCTCGCTTCTAGCCATGATATTGGCTTCTAGCACGAGCCACGCAGACAGAATCAAAGACATTGTTGATGTCGCTGGTGTGCGTAGCAATCAACTGCTCGGATATGGCCTCGTCGGGGGACTATCAGGGACTGGAGATGGCAGAGACTTGAGGGTAACCGGCCAAAGCTTAACATCCCTTTTATCGGGGCTTGGGGTAAGTGTTGACGGGCCAGTTTCAGAGTATGACTTGGGCGATAATATTGTAAGACTCGCTGAGCAACAAGCACAGCAGCCTCTTCAAACGGATAACCTTGCAGCTGTCTTGGTTACAGCGGAAATTCCTCCTTTCGCAAAGCCGGGCCAAAGAATTGATGTAAATATATCCACCGTAGGCTCTGCTGAAAGTCTACGTGGTGGTAATTTAATTTTAACCGAACTACGCGGAATTGATGGACAGGTATACGCGTTAGCCCAGGGGCCGCTTACCGTGACCGGAGTTTCAGTAGATGCTGCCGGCAGCAGCATTCAAATAGGGGTTCCAACTTCGGGAAGGATACCTAATGGAGCTATTGTGGAGAAGTTGATACCTTCGTCCTTTGAAACCACAGAGAACATCATACTGAACTTGCGTGATTCTGATTTCAGTACATCTAATGCGATAGCCAACGCCATTAACGATGTCTATGGAGCTGGTACGGCAACCTCTTTAGATGCTGTATCAGTTGTTGTAAGGGGGCCACAGGATATGTCTCAGAAAGTCGCATTTTTGAGTGATATTGAATTAATGGAAGTTGATGCAGGAGACCCTGTTGCCCGAGTTGTAATTAATTCTCGTACTGGGACGGCGGTTATTAACCGGGCCGTTAGAGTCGGAGCAGCTGCTGTTTCTCATGGCACATTAATGGTTCGGGTCGACGCGTTTAACGAGGTAGTTCAGCCAAATGCTTTTGGTGATGGTGATACGGCTGCTGTTCAAAATGCTGACATAACTGTAACGGAAGGAGATAACAATATGTTTCTCTTTGAGCCTGGCATTGAACTACAAGAAATTGTTGATGCGGTAAATCAGGTTGGCGCATCACCGTCGGCGCTCATAGCGATATTAGAAGCGCTAAAGCGAGCGGGAAGTCTAAAAGCTGAATTAGTGGTGATCTAAATGGCAGGAATAGAAAATTTTGTAGCGAGTAGATATGACTTTCAGGGGCTGGCAAGCCTTAAGTCTAACGACTCGAATGACCTTGAAAAGGCTAAAGAAATCAATGCAAAGGTTGCCGCTGAATTTGAGTCAATGTTTTTAAAGCAATTAACAGACTCGATGCGTGCTTCATTAAAGCCCTTTAAGAGTGATTTAATAAATAATGATTCTATGGAGCTCTTTGAAGGCATGTTCTATGACGAAGTGTCCTATAAAATAGCCCAGTCACAAGGGCTTGGGCTAGTGGATTGGCTGAATGATATTTCAGAAAAGCAAGAGCCTAAGTCAGGATTAATTCCGGTCTCTGCAAAGGCTTTAAAATAGTTTAAAAAATCCTTAACCTGATATACAAAGGATATAAAAAATAAGTAATTAGTTAGAAATTTTCACTGTAAAGAGTTTATTTTTTAAAAAATATTATTAATATATTCGAAATAACTGTAACTAAATAAACTTATTTGAGAATAGATAGATTGGAAGCAACGATTTAAGTGAAAGCTGCTTAATAAAAGTTTAATATTTTGAAGGTGATAAACAACTACAATGGGTGACTTACTTAACATAGGAGCAGCAGCTACAGAGCTATATAGGCAGGCGCTTTCTACAGTGAGTAATAATATTGCTAACTTGAATTCAGATGGATATTCGAGGCAGGAAGTTAGAGCCGAAGAAAGTATACCCACATTAAATGGTGTTAGTTATTTAGGCTCGGGGGTTAACTCAAAGGGAGTGTTTCGTTCATTTGATGAGTTTGCCACTTCTAATGTCCGAGTAGCTACCAGCAGGGTCAATGAGCAAGAGCCGATAATGCGCTATACAGATAGGTTGATTGATCTTTTAGGCTCAGAGGAGGGCAGCCTGAGCAGTGGAATTAGTCGTTTCTTTTCTGCGACATCTAGCTTATCGGGAAACCCTGCGGAAGAGGCCTTTCGGCAAGAATTTTTAATGGCAGCGAATTTTTTGACGGGTCGCTCTAAGGCGATTGGCGCGGAACTAGCGAGCCTAGAGAAAGAAATAACTAGTGAACTTAAAGCTCAATTTGCTGAGCTTAATCAAACAGCGGCAAGCTTAGCATTAGTTAATAAAGAATTAAGCAAAACCCCCTTGGTTGGAAAGCAGCCACCAATGCTCCTAGATCAGAGAGACTTTCTGCTAAAGGAAATGTCAAACTATGCTAGCCTAGATATTGAAATAGATGGTGGTGGCAGAGCACTTGTTAAGCTGGCTGGCAGTAGTAAGACAATGAGATTTGTAGATGAAAATAAATCTTACTTATTGGATCCAAAATTTTCTGATGTCTCAGGTGGGCCGATCGCCATTATGTTCGACTCTTATGGGAAGAATCTTAATGTGGGAGGCATAGAGAGTGGTTCTGTGGGAGGCACCCTTAAGTTTCGGAATACGATCTTCGAGCCGTTAAGAGATAATTTAGATATCCTTGTCACAACAATCGGCACTTCGATTAATAATATTCACAAGCAAGGCCTTAATAAAAATGGTTTAGTTGGACTTGAATTATTTGACCTTACTCGCGCATATGCAGCGACAAATGCGGGTGACAAAACATTATCGAGCGCTATTTCAGTTTCAGCACTAGCTGACACGCCAAAAATCAATATCAAGGCTACCTGGGAGGCCAATAAGGGCAGGTGGTTGGTAACTGAACTAGAAGCGAATACGAGTTCTTATGTGTCGCGTAATTCAGTGAGTGACAATGGATTTACTTTTAATAAAGTAAATATATCGGCGAATGCTACATTGCAAAATGGGCAATCATTTTTGATAAGGCCGGACCTGCGTGCTATTGATAACTTTCAGGTGTCTGTCTTAAATACAGCACAGATCGCAACAGCCGATAG
>CAWKZI010000027.1:0-11769 GCA_963854365.1 Gammaproteobacteria bacterium | reverse complement strand
CGTTCGCGCCAGTCGATACGGCTACCCTGCAGGAAATCATAGCAGATAAACAGAATCGAGCGATTATTTGTCGCGGTGCCGGACGCAGTTACGGTGACAGTTCACTAGCAGAGACTATTGTCAGTAGTCGATTCTTGGATTCATTTGCTGAGTTCAATTCTGCGGAGGCAATAATAGACTGTGGGGCCGGCGTAATCCTCGGCGATATTCTTAAGCTTGCCATTCCTAAAGGGCTTTTTCTGTCGGTACTGCCTGGCACTAAAACTGTTAGTGTCGGTGGTGCTATTGCCGCTGATATCCATGGCAAGAACCATCACATCGACGGCTGTTTTAGCAATTTCGTAATTAGTTTTAATCTTCTGCTGGCGTCTGGTGAAGTGGTCCAATGTAGCCATACTGAAAATACCGAGTTATTCCAGGCAACTTGTGGAGGCATGGGTTTAACTGGCGTGATTCTTAGTGCGCGTATTCAGTTGAAAGAAATATCCAGTGTCACAATTAATCAACGATCCATAGTGGCTAGTGACCTGGATAATTGTTTAGACATTCTAGACGAGCACAACGAAAGCAAATATTCTGTTGCCTGGATTGATTGCCTGGCGGGAAAACAGTCTTTAGGTCGTTCTATAGTTTACTTAGGTGAACATGGCGATGACGATAATCTACAAGTGAAAACTAGACGTGGCCCCTCAGTGCCATTTTCTACACCTTCGTTTCTGCTCAACAAATACACTATGAAAGCTTTCAATAGTAGTTATTTTGCTATGAGAGGAAAAAACGTCGATTCTCGAGCGGTGACATATGACTCCTATTTTTTCCCTTTGGATAATATTCGAAATTGGAACCGCTTATATGGAGCAAAAGGCTTTCTGCAGTATCAACTTGTAATTCCAACCGAATTTGGGAAAGCTGGACTAAGAGAAGTGCTGAGCGAAGTTAATTCCGCAGGCAAGGGGTCTTTTCTTGCCGTTTTGAAGCGCTTCGGCTGTGCTAATGAGAATTTACTTTCATTTCCTATAGAGGGCTATACCCTGGCGCTTGATTTCAAATACGATCAGAATTTGATGCCGTTATTAGGTAAACTGGATAAAATCGTGCTGGCTAATAACGGGCGAATCTATTTGGCTAAAGATGCACTTATGGATGCAACTACTTTTAAGGCTAGTTATCCTAAGTGGGAAGCCTTTTGCGAACTTAAGAAAAAGGTTGACCCAGACAATAGGTTTCGCTCACTACAATCGAATCGGTTGGGAATTACAGCGGAAACCGCGCAATGAAGATTTTAATTATCGGCGCCACGTCTGCTATTGCGAAAGCCACTGCAAGAATCTATGCCGAACAGGGTCAAGAACTTTTCCTTGTTGCCCGCAACGAAGAACGACTGCTGGAATTAGCTGATGATTTAAAAGTGCGGGGTGCTAGCAGCGCTGAGTATCGAGTGTTCGATTTAGCAAATACTAGTCAGCACCAACAAATCCTTGATCAAGCCTTTGATGTACTGAACCATCTTGATCTTACCCTTATTTGCCACGGCTCCCTGCCTAATCAAGAAGCATGCGAAACCAATTTCGAATTAGCGCAACAAGAAATCAATCTTAACGGTCTCAGTGTAATCTCCATGTTGACAATTATCGCGTCGAAACTAAAAACACAGGGCAGCGGCACCATCGCCACACTTACTTCAGTTGCCGGAGACCGCGGGCGTCAACCAAATTTCGTCTATGGTGCGGCCAAATCAATGGTGTCAACTTATTTGCAGGGCTTGCGAGGAAAATTACTCCCGTTTAATATTCACGTTATAGACATTCGGCCGGGCCTTGTCGATTCACCGATGACCGCTCAGTTTGAAAAGGGAGCACTCTGGTCTACTCCAGAGCTAGTAGCTCGGGAAATCGTCAAAGCAATTGCCAAAAAGCAGCATACGGTATACACGCCAGGCTACTGGCGAATTATTATGGCCGTGGTGTGTGCAATTCCTGAAATCTTATTTAAACGACTAAAAATATAGAATGCAAAATTCAGATTCAATGTTGCCATTGTATGTGGATCTCGACGGCACGCTGATCAAATCAGACCTGCTTCTCGAGTCGGTTTTTTTATTGATCAAGAAAAATGTTTTCTTGATTGCCTTGGTGCCTTTTTGGTTATTTCGAGGTCGCGCCTATTTAAAAAGCCAGCTCTCCACGCGAGTCGATATTCCAGTGAAGAGACTACCTATTAATGACGAGTTCCTAGAATTTCTCTATGATGAAAAATCAGCAGGACGCCCTCTTTTTCTAATCTCTGGCTCAAACGAAACAGAAGTCAAAAAAGTAGCTGCCGAAATTAATATTTTCGATGACTATTATGGTAGTTCAACTACAGTAAATTTGCGTTCGCGGGCAAAACTAAAACGAATTCAGGAACTCACTGGATCGAATAATTTTGCCTACGCGGGAAACTCAAGCGACGATTTGGCGATCTGGAAGAAAGCAAAAGAAGTAATGATGGTGAACTGTTCTCGCAGTTTATCGAAACGGCTGCAAAGAGAAGAGTCAGAGATTCAGTATTTCGATGTTCAAGAATCTGTACTGAAGAACTTTTGGTCAGCAATGCGTCCACATCAATGGCTAAAAAATGGCTTAATTCTTCTACCACTTATACTCTCACATCAATTAGCAACAACTAACTTTTTATTAGCTACCATAATTGCTTTCATTAGTTTCTCACTATGTGCATCTAGTGTATATCTACTGAATGACCTACTAGATTTGAATAATGACCGACAGCATCGAACAAAGAAAAACCGGCCCTTTGCAGCGGGGGAACTTCCTTTAAATTTTGGTCTAGTTGGGATTCCCTGTCTTTTGCTTTCTTCGATATTGATTGCTTCATTTTTACCGCTGCAGTTTTTGGAAGTGCTGGCTATCTATTGGTTGACTACAACTCTATATAGCATCTGGATTAAGAAATGGTTCATGTTCGATGTTATTACTCTAGCAAGCCTCTACTCTATCCGAATTATTGCCGGTTCCGCTGCTATTGGTGTTATTACAACGAGTTGGTTATTGGGGTTTTCGTTTTCATTATTTCTTTCATTGGCGATGGTAAAAAGATTTACCGAAGTCAAAAATTTGAAAATTTCTGGAAAACATAATGTAGAAGGCAGGGCTTACAATCAATCTCATTTACGCATGTTATCAATCTTAGGCGGCATAGCAGGCTTGGCGGCGGTAATGGTTTTTAGCATTTATATTAGTGCTGGAGACACGACACAACTCTATAACAGCCCCGCTGTGCTTTGGCTGATCTGCCCACTCTTAGTTTTTCTCCTTGCGCGTATTTGGTCGTTTGCCTTTGCCGGCACACTCGATGAAGACCCCGTCCTTTTTGCCATTGCAGATCGCAGTAGCCAATTTGTAGGGGTATTGATCGGGATATTGCTGTGGGTTAGTGCTTCTTTTTAGCACCTATGTGCTCAATCAATTCCAATCGCCCTCAATCACATTCGTTTAACAGCTTTAGTCAGAACTAGCACCCGCAACATTCAAAGTGGCGGCGTGAAAACAAATATGGTCATCGATGAAACTAGCGATAAAGAAATAACTATGATCATATCCATCACGTTTATTATAGTTAAGCGGAAACCCAGTTTGGTTACAGGCTTCCAAAAGCAAAGAAGGTTTTAACTGTCCGTCCAAGAAATCATCAGCAGAACCCTGATCCACTAAGATTGGGAGCGGCCGCGTTACCTTTTTTATCAAAGCAACAGTATCGTACTGTTCCCATTCTTGTTGATCATCACCTAAGTAGTTGCTGAAAGCCTTAATACCCCAGGGACAATTCATCGGCGCAACAATCGGCGCAAAAGCTGACACTGAATGATATTTTTCAGGATTTTTCAAGGCAATGGTCAAGGCTCCATGTCCGCCCATTGAGTGCCCGAAAATAGATTGCCTATTCCCGTCTACTGAGAAGCATTTGTTGATTAATTCAGGAAGCTCTTCGGTGATGTAGTCATACATATTGTAATTCTTATCCCAGGGTTCCTGTGTTGCATTAAGATAAAAGCCGGCTCCCAAACCAAAATCGTAAGCTCCTTCTGGGTCATCGGGAATGTTTTTACCGCGTGGGCTAGTGTCTGGAGCAACAATAACTATCCCAAGTTCAGATGCCTTCTTCTGAGCTCCTGCTTTTTGTACGAAGTTTTCATCGGTACAAGTTAAGCCAGACAACCAATACAAAACTGGGAGTTTTAGCTCAGCGCCACCAGCTAACTGTTGTGGAAGATAGATTGAAAATGTCATCTCGCAGACCAGAGAGGTAGAAAAATGCTTGCAACGTAACTGTTGGCCTCCAAATGACTGAGCACTGCTTAATATTTCCATATCGTTAACGAATCCCTTTTTATTATTCTAAATATAATGTTATTTAAAAGTTAATATTTAAAGGCCAGCTTTCAATTAAATTACACATTTTACTATCTATCGAACGGCTATCTATCATAAGTTCATTCATATTTTAATTAGCTATCATAAAACTGTCTTCTATTGGATTCCATTTACTAGGCTTATCTATCTTAGTCACCTTCATAGGTTTACGAAGCTTAGGTTCTAACAACCCCTCAAAGAAATTTACATCTTGAAAATTTGGATCTAACCACTTTCCCACCAACTCTTTATCTTCAAAGTCCAACATCAGCGGCATTGATTTGGGATGAATATCATTCCACTGCGGGATTAATGCCGGCAAGGTGATGATCGAAGCAGAATACACCACTTCACCTGTTTCTTGATTGAGATGTTCTTTATACAAACCACCGAATGTAATGGCGGCACCTTCTAGTTCAATTTTATGATAGGTTTTTTTATCATCTAAACCTTCAACGAAACCACTCGCAGGTATCAAGCAGCGGGACTCGCGATAAGGAGTGTAGGCAATCGCCCGCTTACTGTTTAGTTTATCCGAGCGGGAATTGAAACTGGCGTATTTGTAATTTGGTTTCAATGTTGAGTGATCCAAAAACAGCCACCAGATCGCGTCTGACACTTTACGCTTACCGCCGACATTATGAATAATAGCGATTGTTCCACCCGGCGCAATATCTGCGCTGGTTTGATGAGAATATAAATCAATGCCGAGTTCTTCACAAAGCAATTGAATTTCTGGGCCATCGATTAAATTGAAACGTCCACACACTTGCTTAATTTACCCTCTTTTTTCCTGGGCACTCTTTTTGAAGCCACTTTTTTTGATTCTCTTGTCGGCGCAGCAACAAGGCTGATTTTATGAGACTTCACTTGCGCAACTTTCGACTGAAGTTCCTTACTTAAATCGATTACGATTTAGTGGTACAGTCGCTGCAACCAAAACAAACCCAAGGTGTCCTTATGGCTTTGCACCCTCTTTCTTCTTTTGTAAAATCCGCGCTGCAGATTATACAAATAACGCTTCTCAGTTGTATCCCACTCGCTGCCTATTCGCAACAAAGTAGGCCAGCTCAGGTCCAAGCTTGCGAAGCACTGGAAGAAATACGCAACCTTACCATTACTTCCGCCTCAATCAGAGACAACAGTCAGTCACCGGACTCCTATTGCTATGTGCGAGGAATTATTAGCCCAGCGATACATTTCCATGCACAGCTTCCTCTGCCAGGAAACTGGAATGGCCGTTTTCTTCAATGGGGCGATGGCGGTAAAGACGGCGACTTGGATTTTGCTGACCATAGAGTCGCTGAAGGATATGCAGTCACTAACAGTAATATGGGCCATGACAACGGCGTTGAACCGGGAGCTTCATTCGGCTTCAACAATCGTCAAGCTGAAATAGATTTTGGCTATCGGGCAGTTCATCTCACAGTTATGGCTGGCAAGGTTCTAGTAAATCAGTTCTACAATAAGGCCCCAGAATATTCCTATTTCGAAGGCTGCTCTCAGGGTGGCCGCCAGGGGTTGATGGAAGCACAGCGCTTTCCAAACGACTTCGACGGCATCGTTGCGGGCGCGCCAGCATTCGCTTACCAAGCACTGAATGCCAGTGGTACCTGGAATTTGCAGCGCATGTTTCGAGATAACCTTATTGGCAATCTTGCAGTAGATACCGATGATAATGGATCTTTCGACAGCCTCAAACTAATCGATATTCTCCACGAACAGGTATTACAGAAATGTGATGCCAACGATGGGATACGGGACGGAGTGCTCGAATCCCCTTTGAGCTGCGATTTCGAGCCTGCTTCCGATCTTGCAGATTTGATGTGCCCTGCTGGCGACTCTTCTGATCAATGCTTCACTAGCGCGCAATTACAGACAGTTCAGGATTTCTACAATGGGCCAAGTGATGATAATGGTGTCCAGATTTACCCAGGCAAGATGTTAGGATCTGAACTGCGTTGGGCCGGATTCTATGTTCCTTCCGAGGCCAATAACAACGGTCCATCTAAACTGATTGGGGTTGCCGGAGATCACATGAACTACCTGTTCTATGAAGATGACCCCGGCATAACCATTCCCAATGTCCGGGACTACAATTATAAAGCGAAGACAGAAGGTCCTTTCCCAGAATTTCACTGGATTGATTACGATATTAATGATTTTACCAACGGTAGTGGCGATTTAATGATGTCGATTACTGATGCCACAGATCCAGATTTGAGCCAATTTTTGAAAGATCGCGGCGGAAAACTTATTGTCTATCATGGGCTAATCGATACCTTGATCGTGGCTGAATCCACTCAGGATTATTACAACGATATGGTGGATGCCACTTTCAATGGGTCCATGGCAGAGGCCAAAGAGAATGCTCGTCTATTTCTCGCTCCGGGGATGGCTCATTGTGCCGGTGGCAATGGCCCTAATACTTGGGACAAACTGACTCCACTGGTAAACTGGGTGGAGAATGGAACTGCACCAGATACAGTCATAGCCACCCATAGTTCTAATGGCGTGGTTGATAACGAGCGACCGCTATGTGCGGTGCCCCAGCAGGCTCGTTACATAGGGCCCAGCGATAGTGCAGATAATCCTGCAAATTGGATCGCTGAAAATTTTCGCTGTGAATAAACGTACAAAACAAAGAGAGAATTCACTATGAGCAAGCCAGTCATCGCAGACAATAAACCGGTAAAAGTAGTACTCGAGAAAGATGTTCAGTACTACTTTTGCGCCTGTGGCTTATCGGCCAATCAACCCTATTGTGACGGCAAGCATAAGGCTACTGACATAGTTCCGAAAAAATTCACAGCGGCTGAGAGTGGTAATGCTTTTCTGTGTCAGTGTAAATACTCCGCCAATACACCATATTGTGATGGTTCGCATAAGCAATTTCTTGCTGATGCAGATTTACAGTAAAAGGGCGGCTCCCAGTATTTCCGTGCCACAGCTTTGATAAGGCTTTGTATAGCACCTTCATATACGTTCCTATTTCTGTCAGTTAGTGGTAATTTTCAACCTACTTTTTAGAATGAGAGTCCAGAGGTAATTATGAAACTCGGCCACAAAGCATTTCCTTTATTTTTTACCGCCATTCTACTGTGCACCAGCCTCGCTCAGGCTCAAACTGAAACCTATCGCGCCAGACTATCGCCGATGCCGACTACACCACAAACGGTATCCACCATTCTCGGTGAAGGAGAGGTCATTCTCACTCTCAATGGCAATACATTGACCGTACAGGGCCAATTTGAAGGCATGAGCTCAGTTGCCACCATGGCACATATTCACAATGGCCCACCGGCGCAGCCTGGTCCTGTGGTTTACCAACTTGAAATTGCTGATGCAACCTCGGGAGAAGTTAGCGCTTCTTTGGAGCTTAGCGATATCCATGTAGAAGCGCTTCGAGCAAATGAGCTCTACGTACAAATTCACAGCGAAACCAATGCTCCTGGTGAGTTACGTGGCTGGATTTTCGAGAGGCAGTAGAATGAAATTTTTAAACACAATTACAGTTCTTACATTGAGTAGGAACTTAACCTTCGCTGTATTTCTAGGGTTAGCGCTAGCTGCTTGCGATACAGAGGTCTCCAACACAGAAGAGGACGTTGTAGCCCTCACTTTTAGCTCTCAGGCCGATGCAGGTGCTAGTGCATTTGCGACTAATTGCGCAGCTTGCCATGGAGCCAACTTAGAAGGCACTACTCTCGGCCCTATACTTTCCGGCTTCAATTTCTTGCAACGTTGGGGATCGCAAACACCAACCCTGCTGCTGGGAAATATTAAGGCGAATATGCCTCCCGGTGGTGCCGGCACGCTAACAGATGATGACTATCTTGATATCGTTGCCCACTTACTCGAAGCTAATGGTGTTGATGCGGTAATCAATGCTCTCACCGCCAGCACCGATTTCGTTATTTCAGAAAATATTTCCAGCGTGGTTCAGCGCCAACAACGCGCAGAGCCCCCCGCACCACAGGGTGTAACTGTAGCAGGCAATGTTGATGATTTTGTTCCTTTCGTGCCGATTACCGACGCCATGCTGGAAAACCCCGATCCAGCCGACTGGCCCATGCATCGCAGAAATTACTATGCCCATAGCTATAGTCCCTTAGATGAGATCAACACAGACAACGTTGGCAGTTTAAGTCTTGAATGGGTTTGGAATATGCACGAAGGAGATTCTGAACCTGCTCCTTTGGTCTACAACGGCATTATCTATCTGATTAATCCAGGCAATGTTGTTCAGGCTCTTGATGGAAAGTCAGGCGAATTAATTTGGGAAAACTGGGCTGGCCCGGCCAACCGTCAAGATATGCGAAATATTGCCATCTATGATGACAAAATTATTCAGGCAACTACCGATGCTCGACTGATCGCTTTAGATGCTAGAACCGGGGAACAAGTTTGGGAGACAATTGTTGCCGATAGTAGCAAAGGGTTTTCAAATTCCTCCGGCCCGATCGTAGCTGATGGCAAGGTCATTCTTGGACTGGCTGGTTGTGCTCGTTATATCCCTGAAGACTGTTACATCTCCGCTTACGATGCGAATAACGGCGAACTGAAGTGGCAATTTGAAACCATCGCCGAAATGGGTCAGCCCGGCGGCGATACCTGGGGTGGTTTAGATGATGTTTTTCGAGCTGGTGGTGAAACTTGGATAACAGGAAGCTACGACCCTGATTTAAAGCTCACCTATTGGGGAACTGCTCAACAGAAACCTTGGGTTCCTGTTAGTCGGCATATGACAATTTTCGATGTTGGTTTGTACACCAATTCCACAGTGGCAGTGAATACCGATAGCGGTGAATTGGATTGGTATTTCCAGCATGTTCCTGCCGAAGCTCTGGATCTGGACGAAGTTTTTGAACGAGTTCTAGTTAACCGGGGTGATGATAAGCTTGTCTTCTCTCTTGGTAAATACGGAATACTTTGGAAGAACGACCGAGTAAGCGGGCAGTTTAAAGGCTATACAGAAACTGTCTTCCAAAATGCTTTCACCAATATCAATGCAGAGACCGGTGAAGTAACTTACCGACAGGATATTCAAAACGCACAATTAAACGAATGGACTTCTGCTTGCCCAAGCAGTGCTGGCGGTAAAGATTGGCACTCCATGACTTACCACGAGCCATCAGGAACTATGATTGCACCACTTAGCCAAACTTGTTTGGAAAACGCAGCACGCGAAGTCGCACTTGTCCAAGGCGGAGGCGGAGTAGGAGCAAGCCGTAAGTTCTTTGAGATGCCTGGTACTGATGGAAACTTAGGGAAAGTGGGAGCTTATAATGTTGACACGATGGAAGAAGTTTGGAGTCATCAACAACGGGCTTCACTTCATACTGGCACGATTTCCACCGCAGGTGACTTGGTATTTGTCGGAGATTTAGATCGCCGATTTAAAGCGCTGGATGTGCATACTGGCGAAGTACTTTGGCAAACTCGACTCGGCACAGCAGTCCAGGGTCATCCTGTATCGTTCGCCATCGATGGAAAACAATACATTGCAGTAACAAGCGCAAACGGTGGTACAAGTCCACGAACTGTGCCCTCAGTCATCGCTACAGAAATCAAATACCCGAGTCGGGGAAATGCAATCTACGTATTTAGCCTGCCAGAATAATTTTTTTGCTTAAACAAAAATCGGACACGAGCAGATGGAAGCCTTTATGAGAACAATAAAAACACTTTCAGGACTTTCTACATTAACACTGTTAGTGCTCTTGGCCGCTTGCAGCGGAGAAGATTTAGCACCAGTCGTTGAAGAAGCTTCTTTTTCAATGCAGGCTGATACTGGAGATGCTGCTTACAGCACAAACTGCGCCGTCTGCCACGGAGCTGGTCTGCAAGGTAGTGCTCTAGGGCCAATGCTTAGCGGCGGTGGCTTTCTCGGCCAGTGGGCGCGACAGTCTCCAGCAGATTTCTACAATTACCTCCGCGCCAATATGCCTCCTGGCGGTAATCAGAATATCACCGATGATGATTACTTCAGCATCGTCGCTCACATCATGCGTACCAATGGTGTCGCTGATACCAATGCTGTCTTAAGTGAGGGATCAGATTATCCAATCGGGACTAATATCGTCGGCGCCGGCTCTGCCTTAGCACAGCAAAACCAGCAACAAGAGAGGCCGACCGGCGTAGTAGCCGCTGGTATCGTTGCCAATTACACACCGATTACCGATGAGATGTTGGCTAATCCAGACCCCGCTGACTGGCCGATGATTCGCCGCAGTTACAATGCTCATAGTTATAGCCCGCTAGATCAAATCAATATCAATAATGTTGATAGTTTGCAATTGGAATGGGTGTGGAGCATGCACGATGGTGATTCTGAACCGTCGCCTCTGGTCTACGGTGGTGTTATTTATCTTATCAACACCAGCAATATCATTCAGGCCTTGGACGGCAAAACCGGTGAGTTAATTTGGGAACATCATGCCGGTCCATTCGATAGCGAAGACATGCGCAACATCGCTATCTATAACGATAAAATTATTCATGCCACTACTGATGCACGACTAATTGCTCTTGATGCCCGCACCGGAGAACAAGTTTGGGAAACTGAGGTTGCTGATAACAGCAAAGGTTTTGAAAACTCCAGCGGGCCAATCGTTGCCGAGGGCAAAGTTATCCAGGGTCTAGCTGGATGTTCTCGCTACATAGAGGACGCTTGTTACATTTCTGCCTACGACGCCAATACCGGAGAATTGGCGTGGCGTTTCAATACAATCGCAGAATCATCTGACCCCGGTGGCGATACCTGGGGCGACATAGACGATCTATTTCGTGCTGGTGGCGAAACTTGGATAACCGGGAGTTACGATCCTGAATTAAAGCTAACCTACTGGGGAACCGCGCAACAAAAACCGTGGATGCCTGCCAGTCGATCTCTATCTATATACGACGCTGGTCTCTTTACCAACTCTACTGTCGCAGTAAACGTTGATAACGGGGAATTGGATTGGTTTTTCCAACACGTGCCAGCTGAAGCATTAGACTTGGATGAGGTTTTCGAACGAGTATTAATTGACCGAGGCGACGACAAGCTGGTTTTTTCCATCGGCAAGCACGGCATCTTGTGGAAACACGACAGAGTCAGTGGTCAGTTTATTAGTCATTTGGAGACGATTTTCCAAAACGCCTTCACGAACATAGACGCCACCACTGGCGCAGTCACTTACCGCGATGACATTATGAATGCGGGGATAGATCAGTGGATTAGTGTTTGCCCTTCCACTGCTGGTGGCAAAGATTGGCATTCTATGACTTATCATGAGCCTTCAGCCTCACTCATTATCCCATTGAGCCAATCTTGCTTAGAGATTGCAGCGCGCGAAGTCCCGCTTGTTCATGGTGC
>CAWKZI010000026.1:0-11820 GCA_963854365.1 Gammaproteobacteria bacterium | reverse complement strand
GAGCAGTATTTATTGTTGCATTAATACTGCTCGCAAGTTGCTCTGAACAAGTTCCAGAAACTTCAATGGACGGTATCTATACAGCGCAACAAGCCCAGCGTGGTGCTGGTTTGTTTGAAAGCCTCTGCGCGCGTTGTCATAGTGTGCAGGAGTTTTCTGGTAGGTCATTTGATGCCATTTGGGCTGGGGTGCCAGCTGCGGCGCTTTATGCACGTATAGCTAATACGATGCCTTTGGATCAACCCGGTAGTCTCGGCATTCCACAAGTCTTGGCCCTCATGGCCCATATTTTTGATGAAAATGAAATGCCGGCAGGTAGTGAGCCTCTTGAAGGTGATATGGATTTTATGATGAGTATTACTTTGGCCAGGCCAGCACAGTAAGAGTAATACTATTTATGTCACAGTCGTATTACGGATAAGATCAAAGCGAAAATCCTCCCCCCAAATACCCTAATCTCATTAAACAGCATAACTAATTCATCGATTCTCTTAATGAGCCAGAAAAATATATGCCATAGAGCGTGCTAGGAAATTACTGCTGAAAACGGTTCGTTGCCGATTCTAGTTATACTGTGAGAAATAATATCAGTAAGGAATAGCCAGCAAAGAATGAAGAAAACAATACAAAATGTCGAGGGAGTACAATCATCATCAACGTCAACAAAATCCCGATAGACGGGAAGACCAAAGAGGGAATAATAGCGTTATCTAGCATCACAATATTTAGATAAGGGCCAACAAGAAAATAGAACGACATAAAAACGGCCGACAAGCGTCCTAAATGCTGACTGTGGTGTAGCATATCAAGCTGCTTGTGATCTGGGGCAGGCAACGCCATTTCGGCAGATCCATAAACTAAAATTGAGCCAAAAACTAATACTAGAAAATTAAAAAAAGTCCAGGTTTGAATATCTCGTAGCCCCCAACCAACCCACCACAACTGTAGAATATAGATTAGGATGCTTAGCGCCCATAATGCTGAGGACCAATGAAACAGGGTCCTATCATGTGCTCGCGTTATCATTGCCGCAGCATGCAGTAATCGAGTGATCGCCAAGCCTAGAATTATAGAAACGGCTATGAATATGTATTCGTGTTGAGTCATTCTATATCTTCAATATTTTAAGAGAACAAAGCGAGATATCTAAATCCTATGCTCTATTCTTGTTTTGAATCTTCAACGCAATCGCGGCTAGTACGGCTGTGGCAAGCTCGAACAGAAGAGCCCCATTAGTGTATGCTGACACCGGATCTGTAGTCGCTAAAACCGAATACAGCCGTCCCAGTGCTAGTGCACCAACTCCCAATACGAGTAGCGTAAGGCCTGCACGATATAAATCTGAGTTAACAGCAGCTAATAAACAAAATAATCCGATACCTGCCTGTAAGCCGCCGTACATAGCTCTTATTTCAGCGGCAGCATCACCATTAGTTATTTTTAAGTCCACTAAACCCGCAGGTATTTCGGGAAAGAAGAAGCTAACGAGTCCATAGCCAATAAAAAGCAGAGCAGATATCCAGAGTATTACTTTACCTAACATCGGGGCTATCTCCTGTTTTGAATGCCAGAATTGCGCGTTCTCGCGCAAATTTATGGTCCACCATAGGTGTAGGATAATTCAAGGTTTTTTTTGCACCAGCATTATGAATAAGATTCTTTTTAAGAGTTTTTAATTCTGGAACGTAGTGTTGAATAAAGTCACCTTCTGGGTCAAACCGTTCAGCTTGTCTTGTCGGATTAAAGATTCGAAAGTAAGGTACAGCATCCACTCCAGTAGATGCACTCCATTGCCACCCGCCATTATTAGACGCAAAATCACCATCTATCAAGTTCTGCATGAACCATCTCTCCCCCCATCGCCAATCAATGAGCAAGTGCTTGCTCAGAAACATTGCGGTTACCATGCGCAAGCGATTGTGCATCCATCCCGTGGCTAACAATTGGCGCATACCGGCATCAACCAATGGATAGCCAGTTTGGCCATGACACCACTTTTCAAAATCCTCAGGATCGTGACGCCAGGGCACATAATTCATGTTTTCACGATAAGCTTTGTGTTTGCAGATGTGAGGAAAATGATGAACTGTATATCTGTAAAATTCTCGCCACAGTAGTTCATTTCGCCAGGTCTCTACACCACTATCATCGAAATATTTTTGTGCTTTTCTCCAGCACTCGGCTACAGAAATAACTCCTGTGCTCAGGTAGGCTGACAATTGACTGGTGGCGTTTAAGGAAGGTATATCTCGCTTACACTTATAATCTGAGATCTGAGTCTGTGTAAATTTCTCCAAGCGCGCTTTCGCAGCTTCTTCTCCTGCTGGCCAATCTTGACTCCATTTGAGCTCTTGCTGAGGCCAACTGATATCAGCCAATTCACATTGGTGTGGCAAAATAGGTACTGAAGGAAATGTTATTGTATTTCTATCTTCTGTGACCTCCTCAGCATAAAGTGGTGGATTATTCTGCATCCAAACAAGTGCTTTTCTTGCGAAAGGAGTAAAAACTTTGAAAGGTAAAGAAGATTGATTAAGAACAGATCGCTGAGGCACAAGCAACTGGTCATCAAAACTCGATACTTTAACCCCCTGATGAGAGCACACTTCATTTACTAATTCGTCACGGTGTTTTTCATTAAACGGAAGTTCTCGATTGTAATGCAACTGTGAGACTTCCATACAATCCAGGATTTGCTGCAAAAGCTGGGGTATTTCTTTATAGTTAGCAACTTGAAAAAACAACAATTCAACATTTATTTTTTTAAGCTCGCTTGATAACTCTATAAGATTCCGGCGCCAAAAATCCAATTTGATAGGTGCGTCGTCATGCAGCTGCCATTGCTCTGGTGTTGCAATATAGAAGGCACGAGTAGGACCTGATGCTAGCGCATTAGATAGCGCGGGATTATCTCGAACCCGAAGATCTGTTCTAAACCAACACAGTTGTGTTTGCATATTTAGCGACTTTAAATGTTATTGCGTAAGCTCAGATCTTCTGGGTAGGGGTGCAAAAACACTTGCTTATCTGCATAACTATTAGGGTGACTGTAAAAGAAGCTTTTTATAAGGGTCACGGGAACAATCATTGGCAAAATACCGAGGCGATACTGTTCCGTTGCTTTTCCTAACGTTTCAGTTTCTTTGCGGTCAAGTTTGGTTTTCAAATAGCCTTGCAGATGCATTAGTACGTTGGTGTTTGTTTTTCTTGTGGCTTTTAGCGTTAAGGTTTCCATGAACAGTGTGAAATATTCATTGCCTAATTTTTCAATCTTCATGGCGTGGCCATTAGCCAACATCCGGCCAAGCTTAACGCATAAGCTAGGACTGTGTGCCATTAAGCTGTATTTGTAACGGCTATGAAAATCCATAAGCTTATTGATAGTCAAATCTTCTTTTCCCAGTTGCTGCCAATCGTGATAGGCGAAGACTCGCTGAATAAAATTTTCTTTCAGTACTGGATCAGATAGGCGTCCAGCCTCTTCAACTGGGAGCGACGGGTAATTCTTCATGACTACACTAGCAAAAATACCAGAGCCAGGATTTTCATTCGGCATTCCGTTCTCTCTATATACCTTCACTCGAAATACACCGCAGCTGGGTGAGCCTTTTGTAAAAATGTAGCCGCAAATATCTTTTAAGTGAGGTGATGTCTTTTCCCCATATTCCTTCAGTTTCGCGGTAAAATCGATGTTGGGATTGTCCACGCCTACTGCACGAGGCTCCTCCGGATTGCCTACCAGTCGTATCGGCTTCCTCGGCACTCCTAATCCAATGCCAACTTCCGGGCAAATAGGCTTAAATTGAAAATACTTGCCTAACTCTTTACTGCAAATAGGAGAGTGTTTGTGGCCACCGTTAAAACGTACTTTCTCGCCTAGCAAGCAACTACTTATCCCAACACTGATTTTTGGCATTTATCTCAACCTTGTTCTTCTAATTGTTCGGATATTACTGGGTTCTAATCTCAAGATTCTCTTAAGGCTGTTGTCGGAGAAGTCGGAACTGATTGCACCTCAATCATTACTTCGTTTCTGCGCAGAAATGGCAGTACATAGGGTGCATCATAGGCAGCAGACTCAACCACTCCAAGTGGTTCGACCGCCGCCGATTCTATGCTTTCAAGCAATTGTGCTTTGTGTTTTTCATAATTGCGCTCAGTCCATCTTCCAGAATAACGGACTACGGCCATAAGCTGGCTAGAGACCGGTCGCAGCACTACACGTTTATCGGAAGGTAGGGGGGCGGTTTCCATTGTAAATTGACTTGGGAGCATAAATGCCACGTTCCAGCCGTCAGGGGTTTCAACTCGTTGCACGGGCGCAGTCATGGCGATTTCTTCACTAGCTGCTGTTTGTTGCACAGGTGCTGTCATCTCGATGTTTGACTGGCTGCTGTTGTTGCCCGTGATATAGCGAAAAAGTCTCATGAACCCTTCGTTTGAGGCCGATCGATAACTGGATGTGTTATCCACGAATGTTTCTGCGACAAGATAGGGTTCATATTGTCTATACTCTACTACCTCATCCTTGTAGATGATTGTGTATTGCGGACTTTCGATCGCGAGAGCATTAGTTGAAATGAGAAGTGCCATAAGGCTAAACACTGTTAGCCTTTTCGAATTAAATTGAGTATTCATTTTTCCCTCGGTTGATATACACATAGACAAGGATTACTACGAAGGAAAGTCGAGGGTAGATCAGTTTAGCAAACGAGAATGCGTCAATGCGAAGTTGCCGCTATCTCTCAGTTTTGATTTAAAAAATACCGGTAGGCTGACCCGTAGCAGAGATTTAAAAAACTCCCAATAAGCTACAGGTCATTTTAATTGGCGCAGGAAAGATATTGTTTAAAATATCTGGGGCTTCGCTGCATGAAAAACAGATTGATTCTTAAGCAGCTAAGTGATGGCTGCAGTATCAGGATTGATGCGCGATAGTTTTGCGAAACCGATAACGATTGATCGGATTGAAAATCCGAGCCAAGCCTCGAGTAAAAGTTAAAGGACTGTCCAGAACTGCAAAGCAGAGACAACCTTCTTCACTAATTGGTTGGTGCTCTTCCTTGCCGCTCCTGACGATAAAGTCAGCAGCTTCATAGGTGCCCGATTCATCGCTGAAGCTGCCATCGAGTACTAGTGTTATCTCGCTGCCTTGATGCTTGTGGGGTGGAGTCTTACTACCTGGACTCATATAGACAAATTCACACTGTGTTTGAGAATCAATATCAACTTTGGCTTGTGTGATGCCTCCGGCAAGTTTTTTCCAAACCAATCCTTCGTTCGCGGCCTTTGCAAGAATCTGTGGCAATGTGAAGCTGTGATCCAACATGTGAATCTTGGCTATTGGGGACTGCTGTGATACTGAATCATTGTTGTCCACTTGCGGCTGGTTGACAATATTAGCCATCAGATGAGAAAAATCGCTCGTACTCTCCACGGATAAGCCTTGAGCCCAAGTGCTAACTATACTTGACTCCAACTCAGCAAATTTTTGTTTGCAGCCTTTACACAGCTCTAGGTGAGCGGATAAAGCGACACTCAGCCCTGTTGAGAGATTTCCCTGCACATAGTCGTTTAGTATGTCTGTTGTGGGATGACAGCTTAGATCGGTATTCATTGATCAACTCCTACAAGTTGTCTTAATTTCGAAACACCCAAACGTAGCCTAGACTTCAGCGTTCCTAATGGAATCTCCAATACGGAAGCGGCTTCTTCGTGGGTTCGATCGAGAATATAGATTTGCTCGATTACCGCTCTTTGTAAGTCAGGCAATTGGTCATAGTAACTGGCAATTATTGCAGATTCGGCTACTAAACTACCCTGTTCTTCATGAACGGGTTCAGAGTCTACATCGCCCTGTTGAGGCCAAATGTCATCTGCAGTTACGCACTGAGGCTGCCGTTTTAATTTACGCAGCATATCAAAACAACGATTTCTGGCAGTTGTGAATATCCAACCTTGTGCCGTTCCGCGATCTAAGTCATACAGGCGTGCCTTTCGCCATACGTTTAGCATAGTCTCTTGCACTAGATCTTTGGATAGCTGCTCATTGCGTGTAATTTTCATGCCCAATGCGAAGATCTTACTTGAATAGCGTTGAAACAGACGGTTGAAAGCCTCTGTATCTTGCGAGTTTCCCGTAGCAATCAATAACGCTTCATCGCTATCAAGGTCTTTTTTTGCACTAATTGACACGTGCACGTCCTTCACAGCAGCTCCCTCAAAATGAATGAGAGGCTTAAAGTTGAAACGGTCATCGATGCAAATCGCACTGTACATACTCTTATGTAACGCGCTAATGGCGAAATTAGATCACTTTTTGATTAAATATAGTCAATTGTGATCCATATCCTAACAAAACCCGTACTTTTCTTACACCAACACATTTAAGGTGCGAGGAAATGAGATCAAATCCCATTTTGAAATCGGCTACGTCGTTATCAAGTGCAGAATACACTGCTGATCGAGTGAAGTCAGCCTATCAAGCGATGGGAACTGATGATCTCGGATCTCTTGAAGCTCTTTACACTGAAGATGTGCACTTCGAGGACCCAGCCCATGCATTGCAAGGCCGTAAGGCCCTCATGAATCACTTTACGTCTTTGTTCAAGAATTTGGATAGCTGTAGTTTCAAGTTTCACCAAACCTTAATCGGTGATTCAGATATTTTCTTGTCGTGGACAATGTTTATCACGCATCCGAAATTGCAAAAAGGCGAGACTGTCCGGGTCGAAGGGGCGAGTCTGCTGAAAACCAGACACGGTAAGGTTTTTTACCATCGCGATTATTTCGATTTGGGTGCGATGCTCTATGAGCAGCTGCCCATGCTTGGCGTGGTAATACGACAGATAAAGCAGCGTCTGGGGCAATGAACATCCTTATCACTGGAAGTACTTCCGGTATTGGCTTGCAGCTAGCAAAGGATTACCTAGCGCAATCACATACGGTTTACTGTTGTGGTAGGAACGCAGCCATATTGAAGACTTTGACGCGCGAATTTCATGATTTTGCCCAGATAGTATGTTTTGACATGCAACTTCGTGATGACTGCAAAACAAGATTATCATTGCTGCCAGAGATGGACCTAGTCATTCTTAATGCTGGAACCTGCGAATATATTAATGCGACCAACTTTGACTCTGAATTGTTTGAGCGTGTAGTCAGGGCTAACTTGATTGGTACCGCGAATTGTCTTGAGTTCTTAATTCCAAAGATTAAGCCTGGTGGCAATCTTGCTCTAATGGGCAGCAGTTCTAGCTACCTTCCGTTGCCGAGAGCAGAAGCCTACGGTGCTTCAAAGGCTGCCATTGAATATCTTGCGAAGACACTTTCATTGAGTCTGAAATCAAATGCCATTCGTGTTAGTTATATTGCTCCGGGCTTCGTCCAAACACCCTTGACCGAACTTAATGACTTCCCAATGCCTATGAGAGTTTCAGTTGAATATGCATCAGAAAAAATCCGAGCGGGATTGGGTAAGAATAAAGCCGAGATTAATTTCCCGTTAACTTTTACTTGGGCCTTGAAAATCATCCGGGCGCTGCCTACAGGCCTGCAGCAGTTGCTAGTGTCAAAGTTGTTGCGATCTAACAATGTAGTAGCGGATTCCGTATAAAGAATTATGAACCCTCAAAAAATTGCAATTATTGGCAGTGGCATATCCGGATTAACCGCAGCTCATTTGCTTAGTAGAGAGCATGAAGTAACTGTATTTGAATCCAATGACTATATCGGTGGACACACGCACACCGTGCGGGTTGAGCAGGAAGGCAATAGTTTCTTAGTAGATACTGGGTTCATTGTTTGTAACGACCGCAATTACCCGAACTTTCTGAAGTTAATGGAGCAACTGAATGTAAGGGTCCAACCTACCGACATGAGTTTTAGTGTCCGCAATAACTCTATTAATCTTGAGTACAACGGACACAGCGCCAACACTTTATTTTCTCAGCGCAGTAATTTACTCCGTCCTTATTTCTATAAGCTAATCGGTGAGATACTTAGATTCAATAAGACAAGTAAACTGGCTATCGAAGAAGGATCAATCAGCGCTATTACTTTAAATGAATTTATAGCGCAACATCAATTCAGCGCTGTATTTAGTGAGAACTACCTTCTGCCCATGACTGCAGCTATTTGGTCTTGCAATGTTTACCAGGCTGGAAATTTCCCGCTCGAGTTTTTCTTGAAATTTTTCCATAATCATGGGTTGCTGGATATTAAAAATCGACCGCAATGGTATGTACTTCAAGATGGTTCCAGCAGTTACATTGAACCGATGACGGCCAGCTTTCGTGATCGAATTAAGTTGAATACACCTGCGCTCGAGGTTTTACGCACTGACGAGCTGATTAAGGTGCTGACCCCAGGCAGAGTAGAAGAGTTCGATCAGCTTATTATGGCGTGTCATAGCGATCAGGCGCTCAAACTACTGCATCAACCTACAGTCAATGAAGAGCGAATTCTTGGAGCGATGCGCTATCAAGATAATGAAGTCATTCTACACAATGACGAATCTTTGATGCCGCGCAAGCCATTGTCATGGGGAAGTTGGAATTTCTTGGTGGGGAAAGCAGAAGTCAATGAGCCTCCAGTGGTTACCTACTGCATGAATATCCTGCAAGGCCTAAAGAGTTCCGATCCTTTGTTGGTTTCATTAAATTCAAGAGACAAATTGGATCCTAAAAAAGTATTGCAGGAGTTTAGTTATGCACATCCCGTTTTCTCAAGAGAATTTATGGCAGCGCAGAAACGTCGGGATGAAATATGTGGCATCGACCGCATTCATTATTGCGGTGCATATTGGTACAGTGGTTTCCATGAGGATGGCGTACGCAGCGCCTTAGATGTATGTAAGCGATTTGGATTAACCTTATAGAATCCTTTTGAAATCAATTATGAAGAATAAAACCTCAAGTCTCGTTGAATTCGAAAGCGCCATTTACAAGGGGCATATTCGACACCGTCGCTTTACGCCAAATGTAAATGAATTTGAATACCCGATATTCATGTTGCTGCTAAAAATCAATGAAATTCCCAAAGTAATGCAGAAATTCTGGCAATTCGGCAACAACATACTGTCGTGGGCTAGGTTCAGGAGAAAAGATTATATTGGAGGTAAGGAAGAAGATTTTGAACAGGCAGTTAAAAACAAGATTGCAGAGAATTTAGGAAAGGAATCTTCAGAAATAGAAGGTGAAGTCTATTTTCTTGGTCATCTTCGGTATTTCGGGTTCTACTTTAGCCCTTTAAATTTTTACTATCTGAAACAGGAAGGAAAATTCAGGTATATGTTGGCTGAGGTGAGTAATACGCCTTGGAATGAAAAACACTACTATTTGGTTGATATGGAAGAGCCGCAACGTCATTCAAAAGAATTTCATGTGTCTCCTTTCAATCCTATGGAACAAGAGTATCAGTGGCGTGTGATTCCTCCAACCGCCGACAATAGGTTCTGTCTAGTGCATATTGACATATTCGGCAATAGTGAGAATCAGCAAAAGGTTTTCGATGCAACACTCAATTTGAATCGTGTAGTACTAAACCAGAGGCAACTGTGGCGCGTATTACTGAAAACGCCAATGCAGACAATTAGTATGGTAGTTGGTATTTATTGGCAAGCTTTGAAACTAATTTTTAAAAGAACTCCGTATCACCCGCATCCAATCAAGAGCAGCACTAAAACTAAAGAAGGCATGTTATGAATCAGGAAAACTTGCCATTGATTTCGGAAAGCGTAAAGAAGTCGGTCGAGAAGTCTTCAAAATCTGTCAATTTTCTCCGCCGGGCACTCCTGCGAGTGCTTAATAAAGCACAGCATGGCCATTTTCTATTGAGAGAAAATGGTCAAGTAATCGCTGAAGTTGGTGATAGAAATGCCAGTTTGCAAGCAGAAGTCGATGTGCTTAATCCGAGAAGTTATGCTAGAGCCTTATTTGGGGGGAATGCCGCTGCCGGAGAAGCCTTTGTCGATGGCTGGTGGACATCACCCAATATTACGAACGTTACTCGGTTTTTTTCTCGGAACTTGGAGATGATGGACCATTGGGACAGCCGGTTTGGTTGGATCATGAAGCCACTCAGATATTTACGATTACTAGGCCGCACAAACACTACTCTGCAAGCGAAACGTAATATTCTTGCTCATTATGATTTAGGGAATGAGCTTTATCAGGCCTTCTTGGATGAGCACCTGCAGTACTCTTCTGCAATTTACAACCGCCCAGATGACTCTTTGTCTCAAGCTCAAATCAATAAATTAGTGCGACTATGTGAAAAGCTTGAGCTTTCAGAAAAAGATCATTTGCTTGAAATTGGCTCAGGATGGGGAGGGATGGCCATCTTCGCAGCCAAGAACTATGGCTGCAGGGTAACTACGACGACTATATCTGATGAGCAATTTAATTTTGCGCATGCTGCGATTAAAGCCGAGGGGCTGGAAACTCGTATTGACCTTTTAAATAAAGATTATCGCCTACTAGAAGGCCAGTTCGACAAAATTGTATCTGTGGAAATGATCGAAGCAGTTGGGCAAAAGTTTTTACCTGGTTATTTTCAGAAATTGAATTGCTTGCTGAAACCAAATGGTCTACTTATGCTGCAGGCTATCACTATAGCTGATCAACGTTTTGAGGCCTACAGTCGGAGTGAAGATTTTATTCAAAAGCACATATTTCCAGGTGGTTTTTTGCCCTCAATGAGCCTGATGTCAAAGCTAATTCCTTCTAAGACTGATTTGGTTGTCCGAGATGTGCGGGACATAGGTCTGGACTATGCTCAGACCCTAGCCCATTGGCGCGAGACCTTTTTGGAGAAACAGGATGAATTGCAGGCTCTGGGCTACGATCAGAAATTCAAAAACCTCTGGCTATACTATTTAGGATATTGCGAAGGAGGCTTTTTAGAGCGCCGCATTAGTGCGCAGCAACTACTGGCCAGCAAAGCGCCGCATCGCTAGCTGGTTTTAGGCAATTTATTGGAGTACGAACTATAGATGGTCAGAGGAATAAGTCGCAATCCTCAATTGTAATTTTAGGAGTGTTGATTGATATGAAGACGGAGAAGTTATTAATAAATTATCTTCTGTACATTATTTCAATGATGCCAACTTAGCCGATAACCGCTGCTCGATATCGGTTTAAAATTAAAGTAACTTGACTCCTTTTGATAAATTATTAAAATTCGGCATGGTTATAATAATTCACGAAAACAATGAATGGATTTCTCCATTCGAAGAAGCCTTTCAAAAGCTTAACATTGATTATCGTATTTGGTATGTGCCGGATATGAGTCTTAATCTGTCTGAAATTCCTCCTGAAGCCGTTTATTGGAATCGAATGAGTGCTTCGTCGCATACTCGCGGACATCGCTATGAGCCCGAGTTGGTTGCAGGGATCCTTGCTTGGTTGGAGAGGCATAATAGAACAGTGGTTAATGGTGGCAATGCCCTGGATCTTGAAATCAGTAAGATGCGGCAGTATGAGAGCTTGGAAAAGTATTCAATTCGAACCCCCAAAACTTTCTGTGCGATTAAGAAAAAACACCTAATCGATGGTGCGACTCGTATCGGATTTCCGCTTATTACAAAACATAACAGAGCAGGTAAAGGGTTGGGGGTAAGAAAATTCGATAATGAGACATCTCTGCATGACTATCTTGTCAGTGATGAGTTTGAGGAGTCGCCTGATGGAGTTACCTTGTTGCAAGAATATATTGATGCGCCTTCTCAATCTATATTTCGAATGGAGTTTGTCGATTCAAAATTTTTGTATGCTGTCGAAGTTGACACTTCTATGGGATTTGAATTGTGTCCAGCAGATG
>CAWKZI010000025.1:0-12000 GCA_963854365.1 Gammaproteobacteria bacterium | reverse complement strand
TAAAAGTCTAGCAAGCAACAATAAGTGTTGACCCTACCATGGTTATTTATGCTTCCAATATAGATAATTCTGTTTTCAGCAACTTGTGTTAGCTGGTTGCATAAAATCTTTCTCCGCTATGAAATCGACGTCATGAAATTAGAACTGTTTGAAGAGCTAGCTCAAAGTGGTTACAACCGCATTCCCGTTGTCCATGAAGTATTGGCTGACACAGAGACTCCACTTAGTACTTACTTAAAACTTGGCAAAGGCTTGCATAGTTATTTCTTTGAGTCTGTTCAAGGGGGAGAAAAGTGGGGAAGATATTCAATCATCGGACTACCCTGCAGAACTATTCTTCGAGTAGTAGGCCATATTGTAACTGTTGAGATTGATGGCCAGATTGTTGAAGAGGCTACAGCCGAAGATCCTTTTGAATATATAGCCGAATTTAAATCCAGATATAACGTGGCTGACATTACCGGTAGCCAACGATTTACTGGAGGGCTGGTTGGCTATTTTGGCTACGATACTGTGCGTTATGCTGAGACAAGCATTGGTCCTGCTCCAGGCATCGATGAAATAGGTACGCCAGATATCTTGTTAATGCTTTCTGAAGAAGTTGTAGTTTTCGATAATTTGCGAGGCACAATTTCATTTGTGATCAATGTTGACCCGTCTCAAGAAAATGCCTATGGCGAAGCGCAAGATCGATTGGCTAGTTTAGAGTCTGAGTTAAAAAAACCAGCGCCATTACCAGAGCTAAAAAAAGGCAAAGGAATCAATGAAGAAAATTTCAAATTCCATTTTAATCGAGAAAAGCATCAGCATGCGGTAGAAATAATTAAAGACTACATCGTTGCTGGTGATGTAATGCAAGTAGTGCTGGCTCAAAGGATGTCTGTAGCCTTTGATGGTGAGCCGCTAAATGTTTACCGAGCACTACGCTACCTAAATCCTTCTCCCTACATGGTTTATTTTGATTTAGGAGACCATCATGTGGTAAGTGCTTCTCCAGAAATTTTAGCTAGAGTTGAAGATGGGAAAATTACCGTTAGACCTTTGGCTGGAACGCGCAAACGAGGAGCAACAGAGGCTGAAGACCAGGCCTTAGAAATAGAATTACTTTCGGATTCCAAAGAACTCGCCGAGCATCTAATGCTAATCGATTTAAGTCGTAATGATGCGGGTAAGGTTTCAGAGATTGGCACTGTCACGGTGCCAGAAAAAATGTTCGTCGAACGCTATTCACATGTTATGCATATTGCGTCTAACGTTGAGAGCCAGATTCGAGAAGATAAAACATCGCTGGATGTATTAAAAGCAACCTTGCCTGTGGGAACACTCAGTGGAGCTCCGAAAGTTCGCGCCATGGAAATCATCGATGAATTAGAGCCTGAAAAACGTGGAATATATGGCGGCGCAATGGGATATTTGGGTTGGAATGACAATATGGATATGGCTATTGCTATTCGAACAGCGGTGATTAAGGGTAATACCCTCTACGTTCAAGCAGGCGGGGGGATTGTCGCTGATTCCCAACCGACACTGGAATGGGAAGAAACTCTCAATAAAGCTCGCGCGGTCCTAAAGGCAGTGCAGCTAGCGGGTAACTCTTTAAAACTTGATTAAAAAAATATTATAGAATGACTGATTAAGAATAGTTAAGCTAAAGTTGGTGTTCGAGATTGAAAATTAACTAACTGACATGATTGTTTCAAATTTATTGAGCTTGCAAATCGAGGCAAACCACCTTGTTATTAATGATCGACAACTATGATTCCTTCACCTATAACATCGTTCAATATTTGGGTGAATTGGGCGCTGAGGTAAAAGTGTATCGCAATGACTGTATTTCTATTGATGAAATTAAGTCTTTGGCCCCTAAGCAGATTGTCATTTCCCCAGGCCCTTGTACACCAAACGAAGCCGGTATTTCAAAATTGGTAATTGAAGAATTTTCAGGGTTAATTCCAATTTTAGGGATCTGCCTGGGTCACCAAAGTATCGGCCAGGTTTTTGGGGGCAATATTGTGCAGGCAAAAAAAGTTATGCATGGAAAACTTTCTCCGATTTATCACACTGGAGTTGGAGTTTTTAGTGAGCTTCCTAATCCATTTACTGCGACTCGTTACCACTCACTGGTTATTGATAAATTTTCAATGCCAGACTGTCTAGAGATTACCGGGTGGACTGAGAATGAATCGGGAGAGATCGAAGAAGTTATGGGTGTACGGCACAAGCAATTAGCCGTAGAAGGAGTGCAGTTTCATCCAGAGTCAATCTTAAGCGAACAAGGGCACCAACTACTGCAAAACTTTCTCGAATCAAGTAAGTAGCCTTCAGTTAAGAATTCGAGTAAAAATCGAATGGAACCAAAGTAGAGCAGGAGTAGATCCATGGACATTAGAACAGCCATTAAACAGGTTACTTCGTTAGAGGATCTTAGTAGTGAAGAGATGATTGCTGTCATGGGCGATATTATGTCGGGAGGGACAACGGATGCTCAAAATGCTGCGTTTCTGATAGGACTGGAAATGAAAGGGGTCAAGGCTGCTGAGATTTTAGGTGGCGCTAAGGTAATGCGTGAACTGTCCACAAAGGTGGCCGTGCAGCAGAGTCCTCATTTGGTTGATACCTGCGGAACCGGCGGTAGCGGATCGAATAAATTCAATGTCTCTACTGCTGCTGCCATTGTCGCCGCTTGTGCTGGAGCCAAAGTTGCTAAACATGGTAATAGAGGAGCCACTAGCAAAAGCGGTAGTGCAGATGTGTTAGAAGCCGCTGGCCTTAATTTGACCATGAGCACCGCCGATGTTGCTCGAGCGATTGAGGAAATCGGGGTCGGATTCATGTTCGCCCCGGCTCATCATAGTGCAATGAGACATGTCATAACTGCCCGCAAACAGATTGCAGTTAGAACTATTTTCAACTTGCTGGGACCGTTAACGAATCCGGCAACAGCGCCGAATCAGATCATGGGAGTCTTTGAGCAAGCTTGGATACCAGCATTGTTGGAAGTTTTAAAAGAACTAGGCAGTGATCATGTAATAATAGTTTCAGCTGATGATGGTCTCGATGAGATAAGTATTGCGTCTCCAACTCAGGTGGGAGAATTAAAGGATGGGGAGATATCTTCTTATAGAGTTTCACCGGAGGACTTTGGTATAGAAAGCTACGATGATTTTAGCGAATTACAGATAGATAGCGTTGAGGCAAGTTTGGTAATGCTGAAGCAAGCTCTCACCTATGAGAACAAAGCAGCAGGTGATATCGTGGCGCTAAATGCTGGCGCAGCTATTTATGCGGCAAACCTCAGTATAGGTTTAGCTGCTGGAGTAGAACAAGCTAAGGAGATTTTATCTAGCGGCGCTGCTCTCGATAAGCTAAGCGAGCTGGTCGATTTTAGCCAGTCTATTGTTAACTGAACTAACGCTCCCAGCTCACTACAGTCACACTACAATATTTAGGAATGCCAATGGCCGTAGCAACTATTCTTGAACAAATCATTGAGCACAAGCGGCAGGAAATCGCTGCTGCTCGAGAAATTTGTTCTCTGGCTGACCTGGAAATTGTTGGCAAAGAAAGTAATCAGGCTCGTGGATTTGAAGCTGCTCTTCGTGAGCGAATTGAAAATCAGAAAATCGCCGTTATAGCCGAAATTAAAAAAGCTTCCCCCTCGAAAGGGCTTATCCGTAAAGATTTTCAGCCCGCTGATCACGCTCGTGATTACCAAGTTAATGGTGCGACTTGTCTCTCCATTATAACCGATGAAATGTTTTTTCAAGGTTCCGAAGAATATCTTCGTCAGGCAAGAGTCGCGAGCACTCTGCCGGTCATTCGAAAAGATTTTATGATCGATGTCTATCAAATAGCAGAAGCAAAGGCGATGTCGGCAGATTGTATCTTGCTGATTGCGGCGGCGCTGGAGCAAGCCCAAATGATAGAGTTGGAAAATTACTCTCAAGAGCTAGGAATGGATGTTTTAGTTGAAGTGCACAATCGGCAGGAGCTGGATCGTGCGCTGGAACTCGAGACTAACTTAATCGGTATCAACAATAGAAATTTGCACACTTTTATAACAAATTTGCAGACTACTATTGAGCTTGCTCACAACGTTCCTGAAGACAAGCTAATCATTACTGAAAGTGGTATCCAATCAGTGGATGACGTGAGATTGATGACTGACAATAAGATCTTTGGATTCCTTATAGGGGAATCTTGTATGCGTGCTGAGCATCCCGGAGAAAAACTTCGGGAATTGATGTTTAAAAATGAATGATACCGAGCAGAACTATTGTAGTGCTTAGCGATAACTAGTGGGTTCAATAGATAATAACTGTTTTACCGGAAAAGCTAATCAAGCCTGCTCTTCCAAGATTTTCAAGACACATCCTGTCATTTTTCGAGAGCAATTGACGATATGTCCGATTACATCATAGTACGCAAGGTCACCAATTTTTCGCGCGGTATTGGTTAAACGATGGGTCATTTGCTGACCAATAGTAAATACGATTTCTGGGTGCGAACGAACATAAATATTGAAGTTGGTATAACTAATTTCAGCAACCTGCAAGTTGAGCAGCTACGATACCACGCCCTTCTTACTTCTGATTGTTGAAAAAATCCTATTTCCCCGAAAATCGTCAGGGTTGAGACAGGTAATAACTACTTCCATTTCATCATTGCCTTCATAAATAATCGTCGTTTGGTTCAGATTTATTTTTCTGATGACAATGAGAGAAAAAATATTTAGATTTTCTATATGTGAGGTAATAGTCATTAGTGCGATGAGAATTGCTCATGAATATTCTGTTATTTAGAATGTGCTGAAATGTATGTCACATTTTAGTGGTAACTGTGAGATATCTATTACAAAAACCATGAGGGCCGTCTTGACTAAGGTATTTTCAGGGAATTGCGCTTGGTACTCGATCTGAGTGAGCATTGTTGGACTATGTTATTCTTTAACGTGCTCGCATCTCATTTTGTATCGGTTTAGAGGTTCGATATTTTGAAAGCCGCGATACTTTTCGAGAGGCAAAGATAAATTACTTTAGACATGAGACTGAACTATGAATGCTCGAATTAAGTGGGTTGAAAACGTAATGTTTGTTGCTGAATCTGGAACTGGCCACGCCATTGTTCTAGATGGCGCGCCAGAAAGTGGTGGCAAGAATTTAGGCATGCGCCCGATGGAGCTAATGGCGCTGGGTGTTGGCAGTTGTTCATCTTATGATGTTGTCACTATTCTAAAAAAATCACGTCAAGACATTACGAGCTGCGAAGCCGAAGTGACTGCTGAAAGAGTGGACACAACTCCAGCGATCTTTGAATCGATTCATTTACATTTTAAAGTCGCAGGGGAAAATTTGAGCGAGAAGCAAGTAGAAAGAGCTGTAGAACTCTCTGCAGATAAATATTGTTCAGCTTCCATTATGTTGAAAAATGCTGGCGTGAAAATAACTCATGACTTCGAAATTCTGCCTTCCGGAACTGATTAGAAGAAAGAGCTTTTTCGGAGGCTGCGCCTAGATGTGGTAGGTGGTTTTTTTCATGATATGAGACATAGTTGTCATTGCTTTTTTTACGACTTGAGGTAGTTGAGCGCCACCGGCATTGCGAGCTGTTTCACCATGGTGTTTCTCATCCTGAATCATTTGACTAAGAATCGCTCTACTCTTCTGATCATTCCCTGGTAATTGGACTAAGTGCTCTTCTAAGTGCTCGCAAACCTGTTCTTCGGTTTCCGCTACAAATCCAAGGCTCCACTTGTCGCCTGCCATTCCAGCCACTGCGCCAACTCCATAAGACATGGCATACCATAGTGGATTAAGAAGACTGGGGCGGCTGTCCAGTTGACTTAATCTTTCTTCGCACCAGGTCAAGTGATCTGTTTCTTCGACTGCAGCCTGTTCCATGGCTTGCCGAACCTCATTGAGTTTAGCCGTGGCAGCCTGCCCCTGATAGAGCGCTTGAGCACAAACTTCGCCGGTATGATTAATGCGCATCAAGCCAGCTACGTGCCGTCGTTGGCTTGAGTCGAGCTCCTCTTCATTGCAGGATTGCGCGGGAGAACTGCGCAATGCTTGATTTGAACCAGGAACACAAGTGCGTAACGCCTGATCGAATTGGCTCACGAAACGATCAAGAAATGATACCCCTCGGCCATTTTCTTGACCATCATAGCTGCTTCGATTTTTTGAAAATAAATCGGAATGTTCTAAATTGTCAGACATTTAGCTATTTTCTCTTGCTATTGCGCGATAGGCAATATCAGAACGAAAATAAACATTGTCCCAGTGTATCTGATGAACTTGTTCATACGCCGCCGCTTGTGCTTCGGAAACAGAATCTCCCAAGGCCGTTGCGCAAAGAACTCTGCCACCATTGGTGACTATTTGCCCATTAACTTCAGTCGTACCAGCATGAAATACTTTGCGGTCTGCATCCGGTTTCACTGGCAATCCGCTGACGACATCTCCTTTGTTATAGGAATTGGGATAACCGCCAGCGGCAAGTACTACCCCGACAGCACTGCGCGAATCCCAGTCTGCTGATTGTGTGTCGAGTTTGCCATCAATTGCAGCCAGACAAAGTTGGGCTAGGTCAGACTTTAGTCGTAACATAACAGGTTGCGCTTCTGGATCGCCAAAGCGGCAGTTAAATTCGATGACGTTAATTTCACCTTCTGGAGAAATCATCAGGCCCGCATAGAGAAAGCCGGTGTAGTCATTGCCGTCTGTCGCCATACCTTTAACAGTTGGTAAAATAACTTGATTCATGATTCTTTGATAAATTTCGTCGCTTACCACTGGAGCGGGAGAATATGCACCCATGCCACCCGTGTTTGGACCCAAGTCGCCATCGTCCCGTGCCTTGTGGTCTTGAGAAGTTGCCATCGGCAGCACGTTGTTGCCGTCGACCATAGCGATAAAGCTCGCTTCTTCTCCTGCAAGAAACCCTTCAATAACAACCCGATTGCCAGCGGTGCCGAACTTGTTTCCTGAAAGCATATCTTCGACTGCAGCTATGGCTTCATCATTAGTCATAGCAACTATTACACCTTTTCCAGCTGCTAGACCATCCGCCTTGATCACTATGGGAGCACCTTTTTGGTTAATATAGGTTGTTGCTGCCTTAATTTCGGTAAAGGTTTTATAGGATGAAGTGGGGATATTGTGTCGACTTAAAAAGTCTTTGGTAAATGCTTTGGACCCTTCTAGCTGTGCAGCTTTTGCTGAAGGGCCGAAGCAAGGAAGCTGTCTTTGGTTAAAATAATCGACCACACCGTCAACTAAAGGCGCTTCAGGCCCCACAATGGTCAATGTTATGGATTCTGATTTTGCAAAATTTGCGAGATTTTCGAAGTCCATTACATCGATAGTAATGTTTTCAATTTTTGGCTCGCCAGCTGTGCCAGCATTTCCTGGTGCTACATATACAGCTTCTACGTTAGCAGACTGGGCTATCTTCCAGGCTAAAGAATGTTCGCGGCCACCACTACCTATTATTAAAACTTTCATCGTTTCGCTCTAATGCCGAAAATGTCTGATGGAAGTGAAGACCATCGCAATATTCGCTTCGTCTGCAGCGGCGATAACCTCATTGTCTCGCATAGACCCGCCAGGTTGGATAACTGCAGTGATACCCGAAGCTGCAGCTGCATCGATGCCATCTCGGAATGGAAAGAATGCATCGGAAGCCATTACCGAGCCAAGAACCTCAAGATTTCCATCTTGTGCTTTTATGCCGGCGATTTTAGCGCTATACACTCTACTCATCTGCCCCGCACCAATGCCAATGGTTTGATTATTTTTGCAATAAACGATGGCATTGGATTTTACATATTGCGCCACAGACCAAGCGAACATTAGATCCCGCATTTCGTCTTCAGTTGGCGCTCTAGCGCTAACAACTTTTAGATCGTCTCTAGAAATTTTATGAATATCTCTATCCTGAACCAAGAGACCGCCATTAACGCGTTTATAATCTAAATTTACCTGCCGATTTTCACTCCATTGACCACAACTAAGTACGCGTATATTTCTTTTCTCTGCAGTAATTGCTAGCGCTGCAGAGGAAATGCTTGGCGCGATAATAACTTCGGTAAACTGTTGTTCGACTATCCTAGTTGCCGTTTCAGCATCCAATTCTCGATTAAAAGCGATGACGCCACCAAATGCTGAAGTTGGGTCTGTTTGAAATGCCAATTCATAGGCATGTTTTGCTTTATCGGCAACGGCAACGCCGCAGGGGTTGGCGTGTTTTACGATTACGCAGGCTGGGTCAGTAAATGATTTCACACACTCTAAGGCTGAGTCTGTGTCGGCAATATTATTATAGGAGAGTTCTTTGCCCTGCAGTTGAGTAGCAGTGCTTATGCTGGGTTCGGAGACATTGCACTCAGTGTAAAAGGCGGCAATCTGATGGGGATTTTCTCCGTAACGCATTTCCTGGCGCTTAATAAATTGAGTATTGAAAGTGCGTGAGAAGTTGGCCACTGTGCCTGAACTAAGCCTGGAGCCAAGATAGTTGGCAATAGCGCCATCATAGGCCGCAGTATGTTCGTAAGTTTTTACCGCGAGGTCGAACCGCGTTGCTTGATCCAGAGAGCCTGCATTACTATTCAGTAGTTCAATAATATTGTCATAATCTGAAGGATGAACTACAACCGCGACAAAGCGGTTATTCTTCGCCGCTGCTCGCAACATAGTGGGTCCGCCGATATCAATATTCTCGATCGCAGTTGCGAGATTGCAATCAGGGTTAGTTACCGTGGCTTCGAAGGGATAAAGGTTTACCACCACAAGATCGATTGGTGGGATGTCGTACTCATCCATTACCGCCTGATCGATATCTCGTCGAGCTAGGATTCCTCCGTGGACTTTAGGGTGCAGTGTCTTAACTCTGCCATCCATCATCTCCGGAAAACCTGTGTACTCTGAAATCTCCACTGCTGGAATATTCTCCGCAGTTAGCATCTTATAAGTGCCGCCTGTGGAAAGAATTTCAATATTGAGTTTTTGTAATGCTTGTGCGAAGGGGATAATGCCAGTCTTATCGGACACGCTAATCAACGCTCGACGGATGGCAGCAGAATTTTCTGTTGTCATAAAGCTATCTATTTGTATAGTTGATGGATCTGCGCAGTCTATTCTGAGAATCGAATTGCAGCTGATCGAAAATGGTTAAATTAAAGTTCAGAATTTATTACAGCAAATCGACAATTATAGAAGTCCATACTGTTTTAATTTGGTGCGTAGCGTACCACGGTTCAAACCCAGCATGATAGAAGCCTTACTCTGATTGTTGCCAGTATATCTCATGACAGCGTCGAGTAATGGTGATTCAACTTCAGATATGACCATTTGGTAAAGATCTGTCACCGGTTCGTTTTCTAATTGTTGGAAATAACGCCGCATTGCTTTGTCGACTTCCGCTCGCAGTGTGCTGTGTTCTTGGGTATGCATCGCATTAGCTGGAGCCTGATCTAGATGTACCTGCGCAGAGGATGGAGGTGATGCGGCTAGCGGCTCCATTGGCTCGGCAATTTGAAAGCTAGAGAGTGAAGAGTCGTCCAATTTGTTCATGCTGCAATTTCTCCAAGCTCTTTGGGTTGGTTAATAGTTGGTATGCCTACTAGGTGAGCGAAATATTTTTCTAATTGATCCAACTGTTGTTCTGGATTGTTTACCCTATTAAATTCTGCCATAAATTCGCGAGAAGAAGTTAATTCTTTTACATAAATCGAAACATGTTTCCGTGCGTACCAAACTCCTTTTTTATCACCATAGAATTGATGCAGTTTCTTTAAGTGAGAACTTATCACCCCCAGTTGTTGGAACAACTTCATCTTATCAAGTTTAGTTCCTGTTCTTAGGAAATGTTCGATTTCCTTAAAAATCCACGGTTTACCTTGGGCTCCTCTACCAATCATTAGGCCATCGGCCTTAGTATGGGCTAGCACTTGCGCAGCCTTTTTGGGCGAATCAATATCACCGTTGGCAATGACTGGGATCTTAACAGCCTGTTTAATGGCAGCAATTGTGTCGTATTCCGCGTCGCCTTTGAAGCGACATTCCTTGGTGCGCCCATGAACAGTTAATAATTGAATGCCACAATCTTCAGCTATTAGCGCAATTTCAATTCCGTTACGGGTATTAGGGCACCAACCGGTACGAATTTTTAGTGTCACTGGGATATCAATCTTTGACACGATCGCTTGCAGAATGCAGGTAACTAATTTTGTATCTCTGAGAAGGGCGGATCCGGCAGCTTTCTTTAATACCTTTTTAGCGGGGCAACCCATATTAATGTCGATAGCATCAGCACCAAGTTCTTGGTTAGACAAAGCTGCATCTGCCATCTGTAGTGGGTCAGAACCTGCTATTTGCACCACATGTGGGCCACCCGTTTGAGGTTTGATTTGTTTGAGTTTGTTTCTTTCATTTTGCCAAAGCTCGCGGTTACTGGTTAACATCTCAGCAATGGTTAATCCTGCGCCTTGTTGAGTGCAGATCTCGCGAAAGGGGGTGTCACTAACTCCAACCATCGGCGCCAAAAAGAGATTGTTTTTTAAAGTGTAGGGACCGATCTGGTTCATTGGGAGCAGTTAATGACTTGTAAAGTTGTCCATTGAAAGGATCGTCTATAATAGCGCCACGTATTTCTTTGTTAAAGGCATTTACCGAGAATTTGTGGGTTTTATTTCAACTTGAGTAGAATCGAATCCCTTTGCTAGTGAATTCCAAAGCTGCGTATACTAAATCTGGCAAAAGAGAGAAGCTACTTAAGGCCGACGAAATGCTATCGTGTAATTTACTGCATCAGGGCCCGGGTCAACAAGTTCAAGGTTGGCTTGAACCGGCGACATTACAGGCATCATGGCCATGGAGCGTAACCCTACGTTTAGGTACTCGGTAGGCGCAAATTCTCTCAGGGCGATGATATCATTGTTAACAGTATTAAAACTTAATACCAGTATAGGAAAAGCCTGAGGAAAATCTGCAGTATTACGAAATACGATATTAACTGCCAAAGCATTTTTTGCATCTAGATGACTGCTTACGGCAAGATTGTCGCTTCGAATTGCCGCTATATTGGAAAACTCGGGTAAATCGCACAGCAAGAAATCACAGACTATAATATAGAACTTCCGAAACTCCGTTTGCTGACCATAAATGTGGGTGTTATGAACTAGATATTGAGCAAAAAGCACTGTTCCTAAAAATATACTAATAAATGTTAGTGTGACTCTTCGAAACCAATAGCTATCTCTTCTTTCAGTCAGTTCCATCGATGGAACTACTAGTTCTAAAATTCTGAGGTGTTCTTCGGAAGTTATTTTTAAAGCCTCTTCGTCTTCGAGTTCGTTTTCAAGAGCTCTTGCTCTAATAGCCTCCGTAGACTGGTCAACTTTTTCAATATTATCTTGCGGTTGAGGTTCATCGAGAGCGTTAGCAACCTTTCTGATAGGTTTAGAGTTTCCTGCATCAGCAGGGCGGTTGGCGAGGGTCGGAAATTTGTTAGATTCGTCATCTGTGGTGACGGCGCTCTCGAATTTTTCTTGTGGTACATCTAATTTAATTTCAACAATAGGCGCCCGTATATGAAAGATATTTTCTCTTTCTTTAGGTTTGTCATTAACTGCTGCAGATGCCGCCTCCTCTTCAGGGGGTGGATCGTCTCCCTGGTTCCGACGATTAATCTCGAGATGTTGGGGTGATTTAAATACGTCTATTGTAGTTGAGGCATACAAAGTTTCTGCTCTAACTGTTGGCGGCGGAGTAGTATCTGCTAAATCTTTAGTTATGCTTTCACGGTGCGATTCGCCAGATTCACTATTTGATTGTTGTTCTATTGCTTGCTCTTCTCTATGGTCAAAAATTTCACCTAGAGCTTGGTCGTTTGCATTGTTATTTAATAAAGCGTTCTTTTGATAGTCTTTTTCTAATCTCTTGGATTGCTCACAAAAACTCATGGCATCATCCGGCATCTCCCAGCTTTCTTGAATATCTG
>CAWKZI010000024.1:0-12565 GCA_963854365.1 Gammaproteobacteria bacterium | reverse complement strand
ACTGGGTAGTTAGCAGAACTCAACTAAAATTGCCCTAATAATAGTGTTATCTATAAAAGAAATCTGTGAGCCATGATTTCTTACAACGAAAGCGATAATGCACACAAATAACGGATATAGATATTGACAACCTAGAATAGCAGTAGTTTACACCTATATACACGGAGAAGAAATGTGGAAACTAGTAGCAATAAGAGGAAAAGTTGTAGGTTTTGAACTGTCGTAATGATTCTCCACCTGAGAGGCGTTCACAGATAGTAGCTTTGGCGCTAAATCGAACACTGAAAGGCGATTAGTTTTTGATAGGTTTAAAGTATAGTGGGCCGAGAATCAGCCGTGTGCAGCCATATGTTGAATGACGCCAGGCTTCCGGCTTTCGACTTTTGATATGCAGTAGGCGTAGTCTTTAGCGCTAGGGTCTATATTTATGGCCTCATCAATTGCTGCAGCAAGATCCGCTTGTGCTGCCTGTTTAGTTAGGTAAGGACCCGAAATCTTGACTTGAAGACTGGATTCATTGGGTGCTGTTGCTACTATGTAAAAATTCTTTGTGTTCACGGCAATTCGTTCTTATAGGGAAAGTGGTCGTGTAATATTCGAGCCCATTCTACTTGACTTAATTAAGTAGTATGACCTGTAATTATATGGCTAGTATCGGCCGCGTAATAGAAACCAACAGTGATTCTAATTCAAGGTCGCCAAGGCGCGATTTCCCTTACTTTCTCTGCTGAAATGGTTTTAGGAAAGCGTCCACTTATTATCGATTAATTCTTAGTGAGTTTCTCGTAATTACCGGAATTTGCGCTATGGGACATTTTCTTTAAATATGATGGTTATTCTCTTCGGTCTTAAGTCTCGCGATCTAAGAGAAGTGGAGACCTAAATTTTGATTATGGGGAGAACCTTGGGGCATAGGTGTTCCGATATTGCGTAAAAGGGCAGCCCTGCTTCTTAAATAAAAAGAACGCTAAATAGTGTTGCAGTACTTTTTTTAATCTTCTTTACTGATGATCCTGCACTAATAACATGTTTGGGATTTGCGATCAGTATTAACGATTTTACCATGGTCTAAATATCGAATTTATCACGTTTCTAGAGGGCGGTTATTAACTAAATGAAGATAAGCTTTATTATTCCAGTGCTCAATGAAGCGTTGTTGATCGATACTCAGCTTGCTCGTTTACAGTATCTTCGCGCTCAGGGTCATGAAATTATCGTAGTAGATGGCGGTAGCCGAGATGGCAGTTTGGAAATGGCTGCCCAGCAGGCAGATATAGCCTTTTTAAGTTTCGCCGGCAGGGCTTCTCAAATGAATATGGGAGCCTTAAATGCTACGGGGGAAGTCTTGCTGTTTCTCCACCTCGATACAATTCTGCCAGATGATATCGTTATGTTACTCGAATCAGTCGTTGCTAAAGAAACCATTTGTTGGGGATGGTTTGATTTGCGTTTTAACAATCCTGCATTAATTTTTCGAGTAATCTCGATTGCGATGAATAGTCGAGCGCTATTAACCAAGGTCTGTACAGGGGATCAAGCTCTGTTCGTAAGTCGTGCATTGTTTGATAACGTAGGTGGTTTTACTGAAATCCCATTAATGGAGGACGTGGCTATAAGCAAGAAATTAAGATCTGTCGCTAGACCCAAAAGAATTCGATGCGCAGTAGAAACCTCTAGCCGTCGTTGGGAGGAAAAAGGTGTGCTAAGAACAATATTATTAATGTGGAAGTTACGGTTGTTGTATTTTATGGGGAGAAGCCCAAGCTCTCTGGCCAAGGAGTATTATTCGGAAATAAAGGATTAAGCCTTCGGAAGCAGCTGGAAGGTATTTAAAATCAGTAGGGTCAGTGTAGTGTAGTGAGGGACTGACTGCTGATAGACTTGTAAACAAGAAGGTTGAGATGGCAAAGCAGTATACAGATTCTAAGATTGTGGTTTTTGCCCGAGAGCCTCTTTTGGGTAGTGTTAAAACTCGCCTTAATACCGCTTTGGGGGAAAAGAGGGTATTAGCTCTATATGAGGCTATGCTAAGTCGTACGGTAAAACAGGCGCAGGTGTCCAATCTGGCTGAGGTCGACTTGTGGGTATCTTCGAATATTTCTCACGAATTGTTTTTAAATATTTGCAATAAAAAGAATATATTTCTTCAATGTGGTGAGGATTTAGGTCTTAAAATGGCGAATGCTATCGAGAAAACTCTTCAGCTATCTAGTATTAAATCCATAGTTTTAGTCGGCACCGACTGTCCAGCGATGACCGCGGATTACGTGGGATCTGCGTTTGCGGCTCTGAAAGCTGGTTCTGATGTAGTATTAGGCCCGGCGACTGATGGTGGCTATGTATTGATCGGGGTAAGTAAAGTTGTGCCGGGTCTGTTTGAAGGTATTCAGTGGGGTGCGGATCGCGTATTAGCTGCCACCATAGATAAAATTAGGTCGCAAAACCTCAAGCACCAAATATTGGATATGCTTTGGGATGTTGATCGCCCCGAAGACCTGACTCGCCTAAATGAACTCGAACCGCCCTTAGTTTTTATGAATAGTAGCTAAGCGCGTCTACAGGATATAGGCCGCAAGGTTTATATTTGTTTTGTCGAGTAATTAAAAGAAGATTACTGGCATTATCTTTAGAGGCTAGATTCGAAGTCCTGCAATTTGTTAGCTAATCGATTAGCGTCTATCTCATACTCGCCAGTCATGATGCGATTATGAATATCTACAACTTTTGCAGTATCGATTTCCGGTAGTAAATTAATTTTTCTTTCCAGTGTGGCCAAATCGATAGCTTGCGCGCTGAGCGCAGCTAAAGCTGAAGGTTTCTCCGTTGATTCCCGTCTGTCGGGCTTTCTTTTCCTAGTGATACTCGTCACAACACTGTGTTTAGCATCTCTATCTTCTGATGCGGAATAGGATGTATTGGGTCCGTTTTTATTCACGTGTGTGGCGCTTTAGCTAACATTATTGTCACTACTTTTTCCTTAATTTCGCGCTGCGTTAGTTGCTTTAAAAAGCAGTTCTACGAGTTATCTTGGGGTTGTTTTGCCGCCTTAAATATTCTCGATCTACAGCGGGTTTTAACTATAACGACTGGTGTAAAAAATTCTTTAAGTCGATATCTCAACCACTAAAAAGGCTTCTCGGCCATCGCTGTGATAAGACTTTAAGTTTTTGCGGTATCACTATAAATTGCCGTTATAGCTGAGTATTTACTCCTTAGGCTGGTACGATGATAGCTTAAAATTCCAGTCCAGAACGGTCGTTTTTTACGTTAGTTAGTTTTTAATCTCATCATTTAGGAACGTTTTTAGTATTGTCTAATACGCAGTATTTCTGTCTCAGCGAATAGTTGAAGAATATCTCCTTACCGAATTAATACTGGGCTGTACAAGCTCCTCAATAATAATGATGGTCCCACATGCCAGCATACCGGTAATTGGTTTAATAGTGACTTGTGGTTCAATTTCTTCTCTAAGACTTATTAGTGGCACTGCTCTATACTTAAAAGCAATTACCATTGGACCGATTAATATCAATATTAATACAGATCTGAGTGCCGGAGTATGGGGCCAAGGTTAGCTTCTCTCTTCTATTGATGATTTTAACAACACGCAGCGTTACCTCTGGGATTAATTCTTTACTACGTTTAACTGTGTCTAAGTTGAGCAGAAATATTTTTACGCTGCCTTTAATTGGTATAACCTTGAGCAGAATATCGATTGCCAACTGTTGCGAGTTGAGGGGGGATCTTAACTAGCTAATTCGGCTGAGGGCGCAAAAACAATCATAAAAAATGACGCAAAACCGTCTACAATAGTAATATTCTCGAGCAGGATTGTATTTTTATATGGCTAGCAAGACTAAAATTCTCTTAATTGACGACAATGAGCAGTCTCGCCATGATATTGAGACGCTGTTATCTTTTTTGGGCGAATCAACTATTTCAGCCGGTACTGGCAGTTGGCATGAAAATGTTCAGCCTTTGATCGAAAAGCCATCAGATGTTTATGTCGCGTTGATAGGGAAATGCGAAACTCTGGCTCTAGCTGAGCTATTGGCAGAGTTGCACGAATGGGAAGCGGGCACACCATTCGTGTTTTTAGCAGATCAAGAAGCGCTTGAATTTTTAGATTCAGAGCTGCTCACCCGTATTATTGCAAAACTACCAATACCGTTGAGCTATCAGCCACTTTTGGATGCGCTACATAAAGCTAAAGTTTTTCATGACCATTATAACCGGCTACGGGACTTTAATGGCATTAGTGACTTCAACATGTTTCGAAGTTTGGCAGGAAACAGTGAGCCGATTCAGCGAGTTCGTCATATGATGGGGCAAGTTGCAAATACTGAGGTGAGCGTCCTTATTACCGGGGAATCTGGTACCGGTAAAGAAGTTGTAGCCCGGAATTTGCATCTTAATTCCTCTCGTTCGGACAAACCTTTTGTTCCCATTAATTGCGGTGCTATTCCAAGAGAATTGCTGGAAAGTGAATTGTTCGGTCACGAGAAGGGTGCTTTCACTGGAGCTATCGCATCCCGAGCAGGTCGTTTTGAGTTAGCCGACGGCGGTACGTTGTTTCTCGACGAGATCGGCGATATGCCTTTAGCTATGCAGGTAAAACTGTTGCGGGTGTTACAGGAACGAAGTTTCGAAAGAGTAGGTGGGGTAAAAACTATCAAAATTGATGTGCGGATTTTCGCTGCCACTCATAAGAATCTAGAGCAAATGATCGAAAATGGAGACTTTCGTCAAGATCTTTATTATCGAATAAATGTTTTCCCGATAGAGATGCCCTCGTTACGCGAGCGAGCTGAAGACGTGCCTTTACTGCTCAATGAATTGATCTCAATCATGGAGGCTGAGAAGCGAGGGTCAGTCAGGTTTAATTCTGGTGCTATAATTTCACTCTGCCGCCACTCCTGGCCCGGTAATGTTAGAGAATTGGCTAATCTGATTGAGAGAATGGCGATACTTTATCCCCACGGCATTGTTGGCATTAATGACTTGCCAAGGAAGTTTCGTTACCTCGGTGACCCAGAGGTACACAAAATTAATCAAGAAGTTGAAAGCAGCAATGGGGTTATTCAACTTGGTCAAAGCAGAGCTTCCGCTCATAGTGAGGAAATAGGTCAGGAATCATTGCTGCCGCTGAATGGACTCGATCTTAAAGAGTATTTGTCGAACCTAGAAAAAGATTTGATTAAGCAAGCCTTAGATGACACTGATGGTGTTGTCGCAAGGGCTGCCGATCGTTTACATATTCGCAGAACCACTCTAGTAGAGAAAATACGCAAATACAATCTACCGAAGAAGCATAGTCAGGATTCGGAAGAGCTAGAAAGCGAGTCTACAGATAAAAATGTTGAGTCAGCTGCTGACGATAAGGTAGCTTCAGCCTAAGTTCGCCGTTTTTTCAGTTTCTACCGCTACCTTTTTGCCGCAAATTATTGCAGAGCTATAACTTTTTCCCCATTTATTTCCGCATGCTCTAAATCGAGCTCGATGCTTAATCCGGAATTGTTTATCTGCTCAATTCTAGCTGGCAAATAACCCCAATCTTTTGCTAGCCAGATGATTGTTCTTCGAGAATTCGACTCTTCTTGAAATCGTTCCAGTTTTAGCGTTTTTAGGCGGCCAAGAGCAGTGATAAGGGTTTCTTCACCAATTACAGTATAGCTATGGGCCTCAATTTTATCGCCGTCGATAAGTAAGAATTCATGCTCTCTGGAATTGGTCTCAGTCGTTCTGTTCGCGAAAATTTGTCGAAGTGCAAATTGATGGCTGAGTTGATCCCAAACTACTCCATTTAGATCAATGGTCCAGCTTTCTTCGCCCTCCCTGCTTAGGGCTAGCCGTGTATCCCAATTATAATTGATGGTGTGTGCGGCGGTAGTAATTCCGCTTAATAAGTAGCTATAAGATAGTGGTTGAAAAGAATTATTGATAAAAGATAATTCACTTATTTGTTCTAATTTAGCTAGTTGCTGCCCAGAAATTTCCGCAAGTATCGTATTTTGCAAGCGATAGCTGGTTTTATTGACTTTAATCAATTCGCGATATGCGACTGCGGATAAGCCGTTGGCGCTTGCTTGATATTGCGCGCTGTACTCAACAATTCCTTGGGCATAAAGTAATGTTGTCGATGTTGTTAGAATCGTAATTACAATAGCTAAGACATTTATAATGCGAACAGTTTTAGAAAATTTTTTAAAAATATATTTAAGACCGGCTAATGGAATAAGAGGAAATATGTTCTTCATTGGGAATAAAAAAGTCGGAAGCTGTGTGTACTTTTTGAAGAATTGCATTTTAATTTTTCCTTTCAGCAAATCAAACAGTACATTGTAAATTACTCAGATTGGCTTTTAGCCCCACTCGTCGATAAAAGCACTTGGTCCAAGTAAGCTTTGTTACCTACCATAGCAAGCCTACCGGCAGCGAACCAAGAAACTACTTTAGGGTAAATGATATGTTCTTTTTCAGCGACTCTGTTGGCTAAGGTTTCGGGGGTATCTTTGCTCAATACAGGAACTTTTTCTTGAGCAACTACTGGCCCTCCATCTAACTCTTCGGTAACGTAGTGAACGGTGGCCCCATGTTCACTTTCATTAGCTTCAATAGCGCGTTTATGAGTGTTAATACCAGTATATTTTGGCAGCAGTGAGGGATGGATATTCAGTATCTTACCAGCGTAGTGGTTAACAAAATTTGGACTGAGGATACGCATAAATCCGGCGAGGGCAATTAAATTTGGATTTATTTCGTCTAGCTTAATCATCAATGCTTTCTCAAAAGCTTGTTTTGAGCCATATTCTTTGTGGTTTATTACGAATGTAGCAATATTATTTTTTTCAGCTCGTTGTAAACCGTAGGCGGTGGGGTTATTAGAAAGCACCGCGTGGATTTTAAAGTTTGACGCAAGGCTGGTATCTATTAGGGCTTGTAAATTCGTCCCTTGACCAGAAATCAGCACAACGAGTTTGCAATGTATAGTTTTCATTTATTTATCTAATCATTTAAGAATGATTGCTTTTTCACTGTCTGCTTTTGCGGCAATGCTCCCTAATCGAGTTGCGTCTACATCCATCTCCTTCAGAAGATTTAATGCTTCTTTGCTTTGCGATGCCGGTATACAAAGAACTAGGCCAATACCGCAATTAAAAGTTCTATACATCTCCTCGTCCACGACATTTCCTCTGTCTTGTAGCCAATTAAAAATCGCCGGTCGAGCCCAAGAATTGGTATTGATCACTGCTTGAGCGTTATTTGGTAATACTCGCGGGATATTTTCAGTAAGGCCTCCGCCAGTAATATGTGCGATTGCATTTATGTTCACTTTGGCGGTTAGTGCGGCGACTGTCTTGACATAGATCGTAGTTGGCGCCAATAAAGTTTCGCCTAAGGTGTTATCACCAAACACTTCATTTAAGTCAGCGCCACAGGAATCGATAATTTTTCGAATAAGGGAGAATCCATTAGAATGTGGACCGGAGGAAGCGAGCCCGATCAAGTGATCGCCAATAGCAACTTTCTTTTGATCAATAATTTCTGACTTTTCTACAATACCAACGGAAAACCCTGCTAAATCGTAGTCCCCACCTGAATACATTCCTGGCATTTCAGCTGTCTCGCCACCGATAAGAGCACAACCGGCGATTTCGCACCCTCGGCCTATGCCAGAAACAACCTTAGCCGCGGTTTCGACATTGAGATCGCCAGTCGCGTAGTAATCGAGGAAAAACAGTGGTTCTGCACCGCAAACGATTAAATCGTTAACGCACATAGCTACCAAATCGATACCGATGGTGTCATGTCTGTTCATTGTCATAGCAAGTTTTAATTTTGTTCCAACACCATCGGTGGCGGATACCAGCACCGGCTGCTTATAGCCTTGTGGAATTTCGCACATGGCACCGAACCCTCCTAACTCAGAAAGAACTTCGGGGCGGTTAGTGCGACGACTAACAACTTTGATTTTTTCCACTAGGGAGTTGCCTGCGTCAATATCTACTCCAGCGTCACGATAACTAAGAGTTTCTGTTACTTTAGCTTGAGTTCCCTTCGAATTTTCATCCACGGTCATCGCATTTCATCCTCAAATCGGTTAAATGGAAGGAATTAAGCGGCGCATTTTAACAAGAACAGAGGGCGGAGTCAGTGACTAGTTTGGTGATTCACAGATCTGATGTTGGTCATTAGTCCGTATTATGTAGGTCGCACAGGAATTGGTGCCTAGTAAGTCAGAATGTTGTTTAAATGGAAGGGGGTGAGCTGTCAATCTATGCTCAGGGGGTCTATATGCAGTATTATCGGTGTTGATGAATCTCAGTAAAATTTTCCAAGTATGCATTGCGATAACAACGCTAGTAATGGCCTGTTCGGTAATTTCTGTCTCTTACGGATTACAAGTCACTGATCTATATGTGCAACAGGTTGCTGTCAGTAATGAGAGTGATTCCGAGCGCAGCAGGGCTTTTGGGGAAGCACTTTCTGCGGTGATTATTAAAGTCACGGGAGAGAGGCGCTGGTTGTTGCACCCGGCGATTGAAAGAGCATTAAATAATGCACAGAATTATGTTGAAGCTATTAGTTATAACAGCAAAACCATTAAGTTAGTCCAAGAGGACTCGGTTGCATCAGAGGAAGATAAGGATTCTGGGAATACTCAAGATAATACTAGAGAAGCTTTTTTGAATACGTCCAATTTGCTCCCTGAAACAATGGAACAACGTTATATTAATGTAAACTTCGCCGCCGAATTAATAGATGAATTATTGACTGATGCTGAGATTCCGGTGTGGGATAGTAATCGGCCTAGTGTACTAGTGTGGATGGTTTTGCAGACTGATTCTGGTGAACGCCGGTTACTAACAACTGACAGTCAGCCTGAGATCATTCGATATATGCAAGATTTTGCTCTAGAGCGTGGCCTGCCAATTATATTCCCGGTATTGGATTTTGAAGATCGGCAGAACCTTAATGAAGGTCAGCTTTGGAATCTCGAAGAAAGTGCGATTGAATTAGCAAGTATAAGGTACGGTGCGGACAGCATACTGTCGGGCCGGTTACATTTTACTGCTGGAGGGGAGTTGGTGGGATTATGGAAATTCATGTTCCAAGACGAAATTGACGTGTTCGATGGCTTTGATCAAGACCTGTATGGTTATCTTTATGAACCCCTCGATCGTGTTACCGACAAATTGTCCAGTTATTTTGCGATTGTTCCTGAAGAGTCTGCAGAGCAATTTGTTCGGTTGAGGGTCGAAGGTGTAAAAAATTTGACCGCCTATTCAGCATTACTCGGTTATGTGAACAATTTGGGTTTGGTGCAAAGTGTAGTGGCTGCAGAACTCGACGGCGAACGTTTAGAATTAGAACTCGGTCTGGTAGGTGGTGTTGAGCAGTTATTTGAATTAATTGCTCTCGATCGAGACTTGCTGCCGATTGAAAGCTCTCACGTCAGTATTGACTCTTTATTGCATTATCGCTGGACACGCTAATTCATGCTTCCGTCTTCGATAATCAATTCTGACTCTAGCCAACTACTCTTAGGCGTTAGTCTTGATGAAGAAGATACCTTTGAAAACTATTTAATTTCAGCAGACAACCAGCTTGCTTTCGATGCTTTATCTCAGAAGGAAAATGCAGAGCAGTTTATTTATATTTGGGGTTCTGAATCTCAGGGGCTCACTCATCTATTACAAGGAGCTTGTCACCAGGCCGGAATTAAAGGTGCTTCCAGCCTCTATATCCCACTGAAAGAAAAAAGCGGCTTAAGTCCTGAGCTTCTTTTAGGCGTTCAATCGCTAGGATTAGTTTGTATAGATGATATCGACTACCTGGACGCAGAGTGGGAACAAGCGCTGTTTGCGACATTTAATGCATGTAAAGAAACTCTAACCCAGCTTATCGTATCGGCTCGCAAGCCTCCTGCTTTTTTGAACATCAAGCTTGGTGATTTGCAATCAAGATTACAATCAGGGTTAATGTTGCAGATCAAGGATCTAAATGACAGTGAAAAACTTTCTCTGTTGCAGTTGCGGGCGAAAAACAGAGGTATGAAGCTTCCGGATATTGTGGCGGAATTTATCCTGTTGCGGGCAGACAGATCGATTGCCGCACTAATGGAAATTTTAGATAAACTGGACGCTAGATCATTGCAGGAAAAACGCAGTTTAACTGTGCCCTTAGTGAAAGAGTGCATGGGTTGGTAATAGGATTGGTATATGTTCGAAAATACTAGGTAACAGCTTAAATGTTTACCTGATAATGATTTTTGTACTGCCTGATGAAGAGAATTAAAAAGTAAAACATGCTAATGCATAATAGTACTTCCACTATCCCCAAAATTCGCCTGGCCGGGTCGAAAGCAACCAAGACACCGTGAGTGAAGTACATTAAACAAACAAAGCACAGCCAGCCATAGGTTCTAATTTTGATTTTGTGCAGTCCCGCTGCAAATATCAAAAGCGGGGCTATTTGTATTAGCCAAACAATAAAGGTAATTAGACTCAATTTGTTGAAATACATATAGCTATTAATTAAGAAATAGGCGCAAAGTCCATAATAACTAGTCAAAATAAACTTCCTATTACGCTCTATTTGAGCGGGGGGAAGTGGGTTTAATGAACTTTGTTCTTGATCCATATTTTTCGCCAGTCGGGTTGCTAGAGCTGCTCGATAATCACACGCCGAGTTTTACTGCTAATTTGGCCACTCGTTTTCCTAGTGCGCCACAGAGTTCTGCTTCATCATCACTAATGGGGTTTTTACTGTCAGCACCGGCGACATGGCTGGCGCCATAAGGCGTCCCGCCACTGCTCGTGCGATTTAGCGCGACTTCGGAATAGGGAATGCCAGCGTAAATCATGCCATGGTGGAGCATAGGTATAATCATAGTAAGGTGGGTGGTTTCTTGACCGCCGTGAAGCGAGGAAGTGGAAGTAAACGTGGCTACAGGCTTATCAATTAATGCTCCAGATGCCCAGAGTCCGCCAGTGCCATCCAGGAAGAATTTCAGCGCTGCAGCCATATTACCGAAGCGAGTGGGGCTGCCGAGTATCAGCCCAGAGCAATCGCGTAGATCTTCCCCGCTGCAGTAAACAGGCCCTTTTTCAGGAATGGCAGGTTCAGTGGCTTCAGATTTGGCTGATATGTTGGGCACTGTGCGAATCATCGCTTCAAGTTGTCCGCTACCTTCAACTCCTCTGGCAATTAGCTTGGCCATTTCTGCGGTGGCACCATTTCGGCTATAGTAAAGGACGAGCACATAAGGAGTTGTCATAGTTTAGTCTGCCGCTAATCAGTGATTAGTTTTAAAGTGATCCAGGAGTACGCTCAGTAATTGCTATTCTTTCTTTGATTGTGATTACGCGTTAATTAAACTTTTTGTTGGCTCATTCTTTCGCAGAGATAGTATTTTGGATTAAAAAATCTATTACTAAGTCTTTATTAATCAACTGTTTTTCTGAGGCATCCCTCTTTTTGTATTCTACCACCCCATCGGCCAGTGTTCGGGGCGATACGACAATCCGATGAGGTATTCCAATGAGCTCAGAATCAGCAAATTTGACTCCAGGGCTGGTTTTTTTGTCTCGGTCATCCAGCAGTACTTCGATTCCTAGGGCTTGAGTTTTCAAATAAAGCGATTCGGAAAAATCTACTACTTGCTCTGACTTGTGTGCATCTATTTGAACAATAATTAATAGGAAAGGCGCGATGCTCTTAGGCCAAATTATGCCGTGTTCATCGTGATTTTGTTCAATGCAAGCGGCAACAACACGAGTAACTCCAATGCCATAGCATCCCATTAACATAGTTACTGCTTTACCGTTCTTGTTAAGAACAGTTGCTTTTAGTGCTTCACTGTATTTCTTTCCGAGCTGGAAGATATGCCCTACTTCAATGCCTCTTTTAATTGCGAGCGTTCCCTTGCCATCGGGGCTTATATCTCCTTCCTTGACTTGCCTAATATCCGCAACACGATCGTATTTGCAGACATCATTCCAATTTGCATTGATGATGTGTTGACCTTTTATATTCGCACCACAAATGAAATTCTGCAGATTAACAACACTAGGGTCTGCTATCACTTTGATTTGTATACTTACGGGGCCGAGAGTGCCCGGCGGGCAGCCAAGCGCAGCCTCGATGGCATCATCTTCAGCGAATTCAATGGGCGACGCTACCTCAGGAAGTTTTTGTACTTTGGTCTCGCTTAAGGTTTGATCGCCACGCAATAGCAGAGCGATCAGCTCATTTGACCTTTGGCCATCAGCATCAGCTGCGTGCACTAAAATCGTTTTTACAACAGATGTAAGGTCAACATCGAGCAGATTTGCGACTTCTTCAATACTGTGCGCGCTCCCTGTATTTACTGTTTGCTGCGCGGCATCAGTTGTTACAGCAGCAACCTTACTTGGTTGGCCGACAGCTAATTCTATATTTGCTGCATAATCACCATTACTACTAAAGACGATTTCATCCTCACCAGAATCAGCAAGAGCGTGAAATTCATGAGAAGTTGCTCCGCCAATATTGCCGGAATCTGCGATGACGGGTCGAAAAT